>JAUIFC010000240.1 GCA_030429455.1 Bacteroidia bacterium
AGAGGATGTAATTATTTGGTCGGATTTTGAGCAGTTCCATAGAGATTGGACTTATGACTTAGGTCCTTATGTATTTAAAAAAGAACAGTATATCGAACAGCTAAAAGATCCAAGAAACAAACTCCTTAATTGAAAAAGACATAAGAAAATAATGAGTATTTATTAAATGCACATTTTCGTAGGCTGTTCTCATATATTTGGAATAAATAAAACTAACAAGACAGCCTAACCATGCGGTTCAAAGGGAGCCAAGGGCGGCTTGTCTTACTCTGAAGTTTTCTATATTCGCAGAATTCCGTAAAATTGTTTATGGTCAGTGTGTGGTTGCCCTTGTCTCCCTTAACCGCCGTCCGTTATGGCTAATCAAAACTTGTATGTAAATTTCGACAGCATAAAACAAATATCGGAGCAATGGCAATGAAGAAATGTTCACAATGTGGCACAGAATACCCAAACAAATTGTATTTCCCAAAGGGTTCTGATGTTTGTGGAAATTGTAGTTCAAAGGAAAATGAAGATGTAGACAGAAAAGAACCAATAGAAATCAAAAAACCTTTCTTCCGTTTTAAAGAAAATGAATTTTGGGAAGCATATGCACCAGCTGTATTTGTTATCAACCTTTTCCTTGTCCCATTCATTCTAAGCAAAGCTTTTCAAACAAAAGATGATGTTCCGATTTTCTTTAGCGTGCTACTCATTTTTATGTTTTTAGTCGCACATAGAAGATCTGAAGGTTTAATTTTACGTAGCCTAATTCGTATTTATTTTTTTTCAATAGCCGTTGGAATACTTGCATCTCTAGTAGTCCTTGGAAAAATTGTGTTACAAGGAAGGAATGGCTTTGTTCTTCAATCTTTGCTTTTTGCACCTATTCTTTATTTAGTCATGTTCATATCTGGTTGGCTTGGCATTTGTTTTTCAAGACTTATCTTGAGAAATAGAGTCGTGAGAAATATAGTCGAGGGCAATCCTAAAAAGAATATTGAAGAATTCGTAAGCCAATCCTATGATGAAATTGCTTCTATTCCCGAAATCCTGAAGTGTCTCCAAATCAAGGAGGCGAGTCAAGGATTTGGTGATGACAAGTATTTACAGATTTTAGTAAGAACAAAACGTGCATGGGAAAACAAACAATTAGACCATCTTTCAGAAGACTTCTCGACTTTTGCCAATTCAACTGATATTAATGGCTTTGCAAATCACTTCAGTGTTGGAAAAAGTCTAATATATGAGGTATTTCAACTTGTAAAAATTGATGATGATGAGTTCTTAATTGCAACTGGTGGCAAGGGAAGCGATTTGAATCAAGTGCTTACCAATAAATACTTCTATTTTTGGGGTACATATTCACTTTTCTTTGATTCATCATCTAGACGTGGGATTTTGTCTGTCCAGGATGTTAAAACTTGCAAAAGAAAAAACAAGATATTGAGTAGGCAATTTATTATAACGCTTAAATCTGGGAATAAATTGTTCCTTGATGAAGTCCCATTCAAAAGTAATGACACTAAAGGTCATATTTACTTATTGGACCCTATCGATCTTGTCTGTAGAAATAAGTTAGACAGGTAGTGTCTCTATTGCAGAAGCTAGAATAAGGACATTCATAACGGATCGCTAAGGGAACAAGAACGGTAAAAGAATAGAAAAGGCAAATTCGTGGTGTTTCTGAAATCAGAAGGCCTGAAAAATGGCTGCTTGGAAAATTCAGAGAAGAGTTTTTGTGTGTTCACAGAAGAAGGCAATAAATTTGTGTGTACCAATATATTTTGGCGAGGGTTCCGGTTTGTTCACATTATGATATTTGCGAATCGGTAAAAATGGCAGCAAGGGCAGCGAGTGTTTACGTCATCATTAGGTTTGTAAAGGTGTTGAATCAGCGCATCGCTTCCGGGCAAATTGGTTTGGTATGTAAACAAATGCTCCAAAAATTTTGATTCTTTCGAAGTGTTCATCAAACAGGTGCCATAACAAGCGGCTCAACCGGAGCCAAGGGCAGTTTGTTTTACTTTGGGGTTTTGGAGTTTTAACGAATTTTTGTAAAATCGTTTAAAGATTGCGTGTTTGGGCCCTGGGCCCGGTTAGCCGCCGTCCGTTAGGGGTAAAAATAAAAAGTGTATAGAATTTTTAGCTAAATTTTGTTCTGATTAATTTAATTGATTTCTAATAACCATGAAGAATTAAGAATGGAGAACTAAATGGGATTTGAAGTTGGAAGAAAACGAGGATCAATTTGGGAAGATGCTAAATTTTTACATAAAACAATATTGGAATTTCCTTTCCAAACTACTGGTAATGAAGAAAAGGTCTTTGAGCGAGGTTTTGCAACTACTCTTATGGCTACAAAAAACAGCTACAATTCTCAGGTCATAACGCAAATTGATAAAGAGAATCCTGTAAAGAGTATATACTGCTTTGGCAAAAATCACCGACCGGATATGACACTTGGTGAAGATGGAATCGCTATTGAAATGAAATTTATTACTTACTCAGGACTTAAGAGTGCAATAGGTCAGGGGCATTTATACCGCCTTAGTTATAAATTTGTTTTTTTGGTTTTAATTGTTAGCGAAAAAAGAAAACAATTGTATGAGGAGATTGAAAATGGCCAAGAAAAACCTCTTGAAGATGTTCTTAATTACTTAGCCGAGGATATGAATATATTTAGTTATATTGTACCAGCATTCCGTATAAGAAAACCAGCAATTCGAAAAGTTGTTTCATTTTTCCCTGAAAGCATTTGATATAAGTAGAAATCATCGTCGTGTTTTAAAAATATTTGACCGTTTAAAAAGTTACCCCTAACAAGCGGTTCAAAGGGAGCCAAGGGTAGCTTGTTTTACTTTGAATTTCCGTGATTTCAAATAATTGCTTAAAATCTTATATATTTGGTGTGTTATTGCCCTTGTCTCCCTTAACCGCAGTCCGTTAGGTTTGAATAAATATCAATACTTGAGATGTTTCAAACCAGAATAAAAAAACATCAATCTCAAAATGAGAGGGAAAAATGAAATATGAAATATTTGTCTCCTATTCCTCATTTGACAAACAATTTGTTGATGAATTAGATCAAGATTTTAAATCAATTGGAATAACAGTAATAAGAGATATTCGTGATGTAAAATATACCCAGAGTTTTAAGGAATTTATGAAAAAAATACGAAATTCCGATTTCGTATTGATGATAATCAGTGAGAATTATCTCAAATCAAGGAATTGTATGTTTGAAGTACTAGAAGTGCTAAAAGACGAAAATTATAGAGAACGAATTCTCCCCATTGTATTAGCTAGCGCCAATATCCAAAATAAATCTACTGTAGCTAAATACATTCAATTTTGGGAGGATGCGTACAATAAATTAAATAATGAAATCGAGAGTCTAAGCAAAGATGAAATTTCTTTTGCAAGTGAAGAATTAAAAATTATACGCAATATTCGAATTTCAATGGGAGATTTTTTAACAACAATTTCTGATATGAGGCACGTGGGACTCGAAAAACTAAAATCAAACAATTATAAAGAACTTCTTGAAAGAATTGGTCTAAAGAAATATGATGTTTCACAAATGATTGAAATTTTTGAGATTAGTAAAATTACGGATAATGAGGAGAAAGAAATTGCCATAGAGGAATTTATACAAGCCAACCAAAACAACCCATTTGCATATTTTTTGAAAGCTACCTTAGAAGAAAGTAACAGACGATATAAAAAAGCAAAATATTATTACAAAAAGACAATTAAAACTGAAGCAAACTTTTCAGAAGCTTATAATAATTTAGCAATATTACTTGTAAAGCATTTTGGTCAAATGAAGAAGGCTCTCAAACTTCTAAAAAAAGCAAAAAAGATTCACCCAAACAATGTAGAAGCTCAAAAGAATTTTGAGTTTATTAAAGACCATAAATTTCAGCTTACTAAGCCATTTCGATATCCTGTAGTTCATTTTATACCAAGCTCAATATCAGATGATGAAAAAGAGCTTTTAAAATCTATGCTAACAGAAGAGTCAAAAGAGAAAAAAACATAATCTGATTTTTAGCTTTTGTAATTCATAATTTATAATAACAACGAGGATTTATCAAACTTAGAGTAATGCAAACCTAACAAAGTGCATCAACCGGAGCCAAGGGCAGTTTGTATTACTTTGAGATTTGGGAGACTTAACAATTTTCAGTAAAATATTATAAGGACAGTGCGTTGATGCCCTTGTCCCCGTTATCCACAGTCCGTTATGTGCTTAATATTTTAAATTCATAGGTGGTTTAGAGCAACTTATGTATCTTGTCAAAATTTTACTCTAAACAATCTGAATAAACTGAAGGAGAGGAGCGATGAAATATCGTTATGTAATTATTTTATTAGTCATTGTATTTGGACTTCAGCCAGGGTTAGCCCAACCATCAGGATGGCAGTGGCAAAACCAATGGCCTACAGGAGAGAACATAAATGATGCTGGTTCATCCGGGAAATGATTGCGCGGCAACCGATGTTTGACTAATCCAGATCAAAACCTCTCCCCCC
>JAUIFC010000241.1 GCA_030429455.1 Bacteroidia bacterium
TTTAGTCCATTTATAACCACCATCTGTACTTTTGTACAAAGCATTTTTTTTAGATTCGACTAAAGCATAAACGATATTGGGTTTGTTTGTTGCCATAGCAATTCCTATTCGGCCCAAGTCTCCTTTTGGCAGGCCGTCTTCGTCTGAAATCTTTTTCCAATTTTCGCCACCATCAACTGTCATATGCAGACCTGAACCTTTGCCTCCTGATTTAAAAAACCATGGGTCACGTTTATGTTCCCACATGGCTGCAAATATTTTGTTGGGGTTGCTAGGATCCATTACCATATCTGCAACACCTGTTTTTGGATTGATATACAGGACTTTATTCCATGTTTTTCCGCCATCTGTCGTTTTAAAGACACCTCTTTCTTCATGTTCGCCCCAAGGAGAACCAATAGCCCCGACATAAACCACATCTGGATTATTTGGGTGGATTAGAATACGATGGATGTGTCTTGTTTTTTCCAATCCCATTGATTTCCAGCTGCGACCACCATCAATACTCTTATAAACGCCATAACCACCATTGAGAGAATTACGTGGGTTGCCTTCTCCAGTTCCAACCCAAATGACATCAGGATTAGACTGTTGAATTTTCACTGCACCAATCGAAGCAGTAACTTCATTATCAAATATTGGATTCCATGAAATGCCACCGGAATTTGATTTCCATAAGCCGCCTGAAGCTGTTCCAACATACATGACATTAGGATTGTTGTTTACAACATCAATCGAGGTTACTCGACCAGACATCCCGCCAGGACCTATATTTCTAGGTTTTTTATTTTTCAACAAATCCATTGAAAAATCCTGTGCATTTAAAGTCATTGAACTGATAATGATAAGAAAAGAGAGTAGTTTTTTCATTGTAAAAATTTAATTTAAAAGCAGTTTTGTAAACAATGATAACGCCTTAATTCTTTTTTCGACTGAATTCTATTATTAATTTGGAGTGTTTTAACTTAATAGTTAAATATTTAGCTGAATTTGTAACAATTCTCATTTTCATATTTAATTTTAGCCTTTTAAACTTTAAAAGTTAAATCATGAATTTTAATATCCTCAGAATAGCCATGGCTCAAATCGCTCCAGTGTGGTTGGATAAGCATAAAACCATTGCAAAAATTAAAGATGCCATTGTCGATGCTTCTAACCAAAAAGCAGAGCTTGTTGTATTTGGGGAGGCGCTTTTGCCGGGTTATCCGCATTGGTTGTCCTTATCAGAAGCAACTAAATTCGATTCTTCAATTCAAAAAGAAATTCATGCACATTACGCCCGAAATTCAATAGTAATAGAACATGCAGATCTTGATGATATTTCTCAATTGGCTAAATCCCTTTCAATGGCTATTTATCTGGGCATTGTAGAGAGAGCTTTCGACCGAGGCGCTCATAGTTTGTACTGTTCATTGGTTTATATCAATCAAGAGGGGCAAATAAGGTCTGTGCATCGGAAGTTACAACCGACCTACGACGAACGTCTAACTTGGTCAGCTGGAGATGGTCATGGGTTAAAAGTTCATGCATTAAAGCAATTTACTGTTGGTGGTTTGAATTGTTGGGAGAATTGGATGCCATTGCCACGTACAGCACTGTATGCTCAAGGCGAAAACCTTCACATAGCTGTTTGGCCAGGCTCAGATCATAACACTAAAGATATTTCTCGATTTGTAGCAAGAGAGGCAAGGTCGTATGTGGTTTCGGTATCTAGCTTGATGACGGTTTCTGATTTTCCAAAAGACACACCACACTTAGATGTTCTATTAGAAAATGCTCCAGAAGTATTAGCTAATGGTGGCTCTTGTATTGCTGGACCTAATGGGGAATGGATCGTTCCTCCGATAATGCATAAAGAAGGTGTTTTTGTTCAAGATATTGATTACAATCGTGTACTTGAGGAACGGCAAAATTTTGATGCTGTTGGACATTACTCCAGACCAGACGTGACTAAATTGATTGTTAATCGAGAGCGACAAACTATCGCCAAATTTGAAGATTAAGAGGTTAAGCAATGGGACTCTGCATTTTAAGCTAAAATGATTAAATCATTAATTTGATTTTACTTCATTTCCACATGTCCTTATTAACTTCTATATTTAGCCAAAAATAATTTTATGTTACATTCCATAGTATGGGATCCTTCAATTGGTATAGACCTTGGCTTCTTTACCATTAGGTATTATAGCCTCATGTTTCTTATCGCCTTTGCATCTGGATGGTATTTGGTAAAAGCCATTTTTGTTAGAGAGAATGAGCCTTTAGAAAAAATGGATAAACTCTTGGTGTACATGATTGTATCGACCTTAGCCGGAGCAAGACTTGGTCATGTCTTGTTTTATCAGCGTGAGTTGTTTTTTGAAGATCCATTATCTGTCTTTTTGCCGTTTAAATTTGTACCAGAATTCCAATTTTCTGGGTTTACAGGTCTTGCAAGTCACGGTGCTACGATAGGTATTGCCGTTGCACTTTTTCTATATGCAAAAAGGGTAGATAAAAGAAGCTCTGCTTGGATTTTTGACAGGATTGTTATCCCTATTTCCTTTGGTGCCATTTTTGTGAGAATTGGAAACTTTTTAAATTCTGAAATAGTTGGAAAGGCAACTAACTCCGATTTTGGGGTGATTTTTGTCCAAAATGGCGAGAATTTTCCGAGGCATCCTGCTCAACTCTATGAATCTGGGGCTTATTTACTTCTGTTTTTATTACTTTATTATTTGTATTGGAAAACACCGATACGCAAAAAAAGCGGAATGCTTTTCGGAATATTCTTTTCTATCATGTGGACCATAAGGTTTTTTGTCGAATTTTTCAAAAAAGCACAATTGGAGGAAAGGGAAGACTGGGTTTTAAATACCGGTCAAATTTTAAGTATTCCAATGGTATTGGTTGGTTTAGTGGTTATTTATCTTAGTTTAAGAAATTATAAAAAAAATGCATCCATTTAGAGTTTTAGTTGGCGTTATTATTCTTATTTCATTTTCATGTAAAGAAAATGCCAAAACTCCTGTCAAACCAATTGAAATTACATTTACCAAAGAAGCAGATTTTTATTTTTTAAAAGAAAATGATACTGTTGTAAAATTGGATATAGAATTGGCGGAATCTGACTACGAACAGCAAACAGGTCTTATGCATCGGTCATCCATGGAAATGAATCAAGGCATGTTGTTTATTTACAAAGATGAACGTCCTCGGCCTACATTTTACATGAAAAACACCAAAATTCCTTTAGACCTTATATACATTAATAGTGATATGAATGTGGTTGAAATGAATGAAAATGCAACACCATTTGACGAAACCCCAATAAGAGCAAACCAGCCGGCACAATATGTTCTAGAAGTCAATGCCGGTTTTGTTGAAAAATATAACATAACGGATAGTCTAAACGTATCGTTTAAAAAAACACAGTGATGAAAAGAGTCTTTATTTTATTAGTAGGTTTTACCCTAATGTCTTGCGCAGAATTGCAAACCATTGCAGAAACTGTTTTGGATGATCCAGCCGTACTAACAGATTCTCAAATTGGAATGGGTTTAAAACAAGCCTTAGAAAAAGGTGTTCAAACTGAAGTTCAAAAATTAACCATGAAAGATGGATTTTTGAAAAATGAAATGGTGAAAATACTATTGCCCGAAGAACTTCAAAAAGTAGACAAAGGATTAAGAAAAATTGGTTTAGGAAGCATTGCCGATGAAGGCTTAAAGCTAATGAATAGAGCTGCAGAAGATGCAGTAAAAGAAGCAACACCAATATTTGTTTCGGCCATAAAAGAAATGACAATAGAAGATGCAAAAAATATTTTATTAGGCGATAACAACGCCGCAACAAAATATTTGGAAACTAAAACACAAACCTCTTTATACGGCAAGTTTTTTCCAGTAGTTGAAGAATCGTTTGCAAAAGTAGGTGCAGATAAAATTTGGACAACTGCAATAGACAAGTATAATACCTTACCCTTTACTGCCGATGTAGATAACAACCTTTCGGAATATGTCACACAAGAGGCCTTAAAAGGTGTTTATACCATGATTGCTCAGGAGGAAATCAAGATACGTTCAGATATTTCAGAACGTACAACAGATTTACTTAAAAGTGTGTTTGCTCTTCAGGACAAGAAATAAAAAACCCAAAGGCAAATTGTAACAAAAAAGCCGTTTCAATTTTTATGTTGAAACGGCTTCTTATTTATTTATTTCTTGTCAACTATTTTAAAAATAGAGCTTCCTTAATAACACTTAATGGGATCGCGAAACCAATACCTTCAACACCAAATCCTTTAAGTTTAGCATTAACAACGCCAATAAGGCTTCCATCTTTGGAGATCAAAGGACCACCGCTATTGCCGCTATTGACACTTGCATCAGTCTGAATATATTCTTCATTATCGTTTTTTCTTAAACCAGATACAATTCCTTTACTTAAGGTTTGTCCGAGCTCCACAGAATTTGGGGTACCAATGGCAAATATTTCATTTCCAACTTGAACATTACTTGAATTAAAAATGTCAAATG
>JAUIFC010000242.1 GCA_030429455.1 Bacteroidia bacterium
GGGTATATAACATTTTATCAGCCAATCAAGTTCAGGGTTTTGGAAACAATTCTACCTTTTCAAGAAACATGATGGTTATGCTAAATGGAGCCACAGATGAGGCCTTCGTTAGAGATGTAAATATCAATCCCAATTATGTAGACTGGGGAGACGCTAGTTTTACTGCACAAAGCAATTTCGTAAACGAATCTTGGGTTTTTCTTTATGCAGGCATTAATAGAGCAAACACGCTTCTTGAAAAAATTGAAGCGGTAGAAGAATTTGAAGGGAATAGAAAAGAAGAAATCATCGCAGAAGCTAGATTACTAAGAGGATTCTATCATATGATGCTGTCTATGATGCATGGCGGAATTCCGGTAATGGAATCGACATCTGAGGATGTTTTTAAAGCACGAAATACCATTCAAGAAGTATATGCATCGGTTATTGCCGATTACGAATTTGCCTATCAAACACTACCTAATAGATCCATGACTTTAGGACGTGCAAATAAATGGACTGCCGCAGGACTCCTAGCCAAAGCTCATACCTATTTAGCTAGTGCCAACATTTCAGGCCTTAATGGGTTTATAGAAATTAATAGTTTTGATTGGGTAAATAGCAACGAAAATTATACTGCAGCACTAACTTATACACAAGCCATAATTGATGGCAGTGGTTATGTACTTACTCCCAATTATGACTATCTTTTTAGAGAAACAACAAAACAGCAACAATATGACGAAAATCTTTTCCATGTCGAAGGCAGCAACGATCCGTCAACTAACGTGGTAAATATAGTCGTAAATGCATTTGTTCCTCAGGGAAATATGAACACACGAGGCGGTGGATTTGGCTGGTTTAGACCTGCTAGCGAATTGTATAATAAGTACATCGAACAAGATGTGAGACGAGACCATAATGTAACTGGAAATTTATGGGCTCAGGCCGAAGTAGAACTTATCGAAGGCATACGCTATTATGTCCCTAGACCTCTTCCAAGCTTAAATAATGGGTTTTTATGTATAGGAAAATATCGAATGATTGACCCTGCATTGAAATCCATTCCTAATTGGGCTTCCAATATCAATTTACCGTTAATTAGATATGCTGATGTTCTCCTGATGCATGCGGAAGCACAATTCTTTTTAGGAGATGAAACTGCTGCTAGAAACACTGTATCTATTGTGAGATCTAGAGCTTTATCCGAAGGGATTTCTGTTTCAGACTTGAACAATGCCTATTTCAAGGCAAATTTTGTTGAAGAATTGTTAGACGAAAGATCTAGAGAATTGTGTTATGAAAATTGGAGAAGAATAGATTTGGCAAGATTCAATAAGTATGATGAAGTGATCAACAACCTTTCTGAGGAAATTGGTTTTTATAATATAAGAATGGCCCCTGTCATCAAAAGCAACTGGAGACCAGAACGTGTTTGGTTTCCAATACCTACAATACAATTAGACCTTAACGCTAATTTAATTCAAAATCAAAGTTATTAATTTAAAAAAAAGAAAAACATGAGAAAAATTTACTTATCATTTACACTATTGTTTAGCATTACGTTTGCTTTTGCACAAAACAATGACTTTAACAACAATGCAGGTGACCAGTTATGGTCTAATTCTGGCAATTGGTCTTTAGGTAGTGTTCCAACTCCAGCCAATACGGTAAGACTTCCTATTACAATAGAGTCCTTTGTAGATACGGATTTGACGATCACTAAACTCCAAACCACTTTTGCCACAGGAGGTTCAAATCCAGGAGGTACTGTAACCATCTCTGGCTCAAATACACTAACTATAGATAATGGCGCACCAAATGCAAATGCCATAGAAAATGTCTCCAACAACGATGTAACATTAGCTTTTGGGGGCAATCTGGAAATCAATAATGCGACAGGTTTTACACTCATGAGAATGGCTAACGGATCAGGGAATTCCATTATGTTTATGGATGGTTCTACGCTTACTCTTACTACTCCATTAGGAACTCAAGGTAATGGCTCTTCATTCAATTATAACTTTAATGGCGCTTTAGCTGGTGGAGCTAATCTTCGCTTTGGTCCATTGGCCAATGCCACATTTGGAGCAACAGCCAATCATGCTGGTTTTACTGGTGAAATAGTTTTCTTAGGAAATTCAGTTGCTACCGTAAATATGGCAGACAATAACGTCTTTTTACCTAGCGGGACAAAAGTACAAGCCAACGGCAATGCCGTAATGCAAATAAACGGCGAAAATAATATCCAAGGGTTTTTAACAATTGGTGGGGCTAATACATTGACATTCGATGTAAATGCCAACCAAAATAATATGGAAACGATAAACTTTCAAGCTAATGGAACGCTCGTTTTGGATGTAGATGCTGGTGTAACTACCTTAAACTTTGGAGACAATAGTGCTGCAGATTGGGGAACAGGAACTTTAAATATTGTTGGGTTTCAAGAAGGTGTAATTCGTTTTGGAACAGATGATTCAGCCCTTACTTCGGCACAACTATCTCAAATAAATGTTGACAGTGGAGCAACTTCTGTACTTCTAGATCCAAATGGGTTTTTAGTCACAACACTCTCTACTGAAAATCCTGAATTTAATGTTCAGCCAATTCTCTACTCTACTGTTGTTTCGGATGTTTTAAATTTTACAAGAACTCAAGACAATGTTAAGATTTTTGATATGAATGGTAGACTATTATTAGAAAACAACAATATTAGCCAAACTTCATTCGATGTTAACTCTTTGACGAAAGGGGTATACATTATAAAATTTGATAATTCAACAGATAAATTTGTTAAAAAATAATTTGTAGTAAACGCTATGAAGCTGTCTCAAAACTTAAATCGTTAAAGGATTACGACATTGAGCAGAGTTGAAATTTTTAACTTTCAGTCAAATAAAATTCTTCAACTCCTGTTAAAATGACACTTTTAAGAGTTATGAGACAGCTTTATAAATAAAAATTTTATTTATATCTAAAAAATCAATGAAGTTGATAAAGAAAGTGATTTATGTGTTAATGCTGGTTGTCTTTTTTGAAGGCTATGCCCAAATTGATGAAGTACCTTCATTTTTTAGAACCCAAAGAGAATTACCTCTCACAACTTTAAACACCACGCAAACCATATTAGTTTCAAATTATGGTGCTGTTGTTAATGATGGGATAGATGACATTGCAGGTATTACTGCCGCCATAAATGCTGCGGTAAACTTAGGAAGTATAAACAATCCTGTCGAATTAGTATTTGATACTGGCACGTACGATCTTAATCCCACTTCGGATACACATGCTCTAAGCATGACAGATGCCACAGGCGTGTTCTGGGATGGACAAGGTGCCGAATTTATTGTCCATAACCCGGAAATAGGATTTCTAAAATTATTAAGGTGTACCAATACAATACTTAAAGACTTTTCGGTCGATTATTCTACGTTGCCATTTACCCAAGGTGTTGTAACTCAAGTAAACCCATCTGCTGGATTTTTTATTTTCACTGTAGACGATGGCTTCCCTTTACCAACAACACCATTATTTATGAATGCTCCACAACGATGGGGCATGTTTAAAAATGTAAAAGGTGGCATCAAAGAAGGAACGAGAAATTTGATCTCTCACAACAATTTTTTTGAATTGGTTGGAACTAAAACCTATAAATACGCCAATCAAAATGCCAGCACTTTGCAAAATGTTGAAGTCGGCGACTATTTTGTTCACATCGCCAGAAACAATGGAAAAACAATTATTAGAAATACAGCAGGAAAAAACCTGACTTACATGAACATTACTGGATATGCCAGTCCGGCTGGAGGCTTTAATGCTCGAAATAGCGAAGAGTGGAATGTTTTGGATTGTCAGATAATTCTAAAACCTGGTAGGGTACATACTTTAAATGCAGATGCTATGCATATTAATGGTGGCAAATTAGGTCCTTGGGTCGAAAATTGTTTATTCGAAGGATATTCGGACGATTTCATGAATATAAAACATTCTAAACTTAGCATCACACAAATTACAAGTTCAACTCAAATAACTGTTCAAAATTTTGTTGAAGTTGGAGACCATATTGAATTCTACAATCCTAGAGATGGCATTTATTTGGGTGATGCCACTGTAAACAGTGTTTCGCCACAGGGTAACAATCAATTTGAAATTACATTGTCCAATCCTGTCAATGTAACAACTACAAGTCAAACAAGTCACCAACGAGGTGACAAAGGCTATATCGATAATAAGTGTAACGAGTCCTTGATATTCCGAAATAACATCGTTAGAAATTCTCGCAGATACGGCATCTTAATTCAAAGTAAATATGCCTTGATAGAAAACAACACCTTTCAGAACCTTAGCGGCTCTGCTGTAAGAATAGAAAATGGCGTAGATTGGGGAGAAGGATTTAGAGCAAGAGAAATTGAAATAAGAAACAATATCATAGACAATTGTGGCTATGACAAAACATACATAGATGAGTATAATTCTGCGGCGATAAGCGTAGATTTTGTAAAAGTGCAAA
>JAUIFC010000243.1 GCA_030429455.1 Bacteroidia bacterium
GGAAATGGATTTTTATAATCGACTAGAAGAGGATCATTAACTTCTAATCCAACAACATTATAATTTTCTAAATATACGGTTGGTGTTCTATCGCCTGTGGCTGGAAGTAGAAAACTATAATCAAAGCCTATTTCCAATGGACCAGGCTTTACATCTTTATTCCAATCTACATATCCATCTCCAAGTCCTAAGTGCCATTTTCCTACTACAGCTGTATTGTAACCAGCTTTTTTAAGCATTTTGGGAAGTGTTGGTGTGGAAGGATTTATAATCAATGGGGCATCGCCAGGAAGGATTGCTGCTTTATTTCTAAAGGCATATTGGCCTGTTAATAGCGAATACCTTGAAGGAGTGCAGGTCGCAGCTGAACTATGTGCATCGGTAAAATTTATTCCTGCTTTAGCTAGCTTATCTACATTTGGAGTATTTACCCCTTTAGCTCCATTTATACTTAAATCGCCATAACCTAAATCGTCTACATAAAAAATAATAATGTTAGGCTTATGTTCTTCAACGTTTTGGGCTGCCTGCTCCTTATTATCTGTTGATGTTTTACAAGAGATAATGATCAAGATGATAATTAGAGCTAAATAAGGTATTAATTTATTCATAGTTTGAATTCTAAGTTTTAAACGGTTTCTTTAACTTTTAAGATATACTTACTTGGAGTTAATCCTTTTTCTTTTTTAAACAAATTATTGAAATGTGCATAACTGTTTATTCCCACAGCATCCATAGCTTCCTGCACCCTATCACAGCCTGAATCAAACATTCTTGTGGCGACATCTATTCTTACTTTATTGATAAATGAAGAACTGTTGAATCCTGTGAGTGACTTCAATTTTCTATGCAATTGCATTCTGCTTAACCCAAGTTCTTTTGAAAGCTCTTCTACAGAAAACTTGGTTTCAGAAATTCTATTGGAAATAATTTCAGTCACTTTTTTTACAAACTTTTGATCGTAAGAGACATAATGACTTTCAGTTTTATCATTCTTACCATTTATAAGAAATGATCTAAAACTATTTCTTGTTTGAGTAATGTTCTTTATTTTTTGTGTAAGTTTCTTACTGTCAAATGGTTTTGCTATATAATCCCACGCCCCTACTTTTAGTCCTTTAATAAAGAATTCTTCTCCTGTTTTTGCTGTAAGCATAAGGATTGGAATATGAGATATAAGGACATTCGTCTTAATTTTTTTACACATTTCTATGCCATCCATTTCTGGCATCATTACATCACTTAAAATTATGTCAGGTATAGTTTTTAGTGCAACTTCAAGTCCTTCTTTGCCATTTACAGCCTCTAAAACATGGTACTCCCTATGAAGAAGATTGGATAAGTACTTTCTTAGGTCATAATCGTCTTCGACGATTAGGATTTTTTCTTTCGTATTGTCGTTTTCAAAGTCAAACTCTTTTGGCAATTCGCCTGGAATTGTATCGGCATGCAAAAGATTTGGAATATCTTCTTTTGTCAAGTATTCATCCTCTTTAAAGGCTTTGGAAGAGACTGGCAAAGTAACCATGAATTCTGTTCCACCTAATGAGCTATTTAGCACATTAATTTCACCTCTATGCGCTTCGAGCAAAGTTGATGTTAGGTGCAAACCAATACCTGACGAAGAACGTTCTTTACCATGAAAATGACGTTCAAATATCTTTTGTTTGTCTACTTGAGAAATTCCCTTACCACTGTCTTTAACTATAATAATAAAATACTCCAATTCCTGTTTCCATGTTGGCTTTAATTCGATAACAACAGTTCCTGAGTTTGGTGTATATTTAAAAGCGTTCGACAGAAGATTATAGATCACTTTTTCTAAAATCCCTTTGTCAAAATGGCAATAATAACTTTCGGGTGAAATAATATTAAAGGTAATGTTAGAGTCTTTGGCTTGCCACTCAAAAGACTTTGCGATATCTCTTACAAAAGCGCACATATCATTTCTGGACACTTTGAGTATATTATTACCATAACTTACTGTTCTAAAATCTAACAACTGGTTAACCAAATTCATCATTCGGTTCGTGCTTCTTGACAATATGTTGTAGCAAAACTCCTTATGCTCTTTGCTCAAACCACCAGTTATTAATTCGTTTAATGGACCAATGACGAGAGATAAAGGCGTTTTAAATTCATGAGCGACATCTGTAAAAAAAATAAGCTTTAATTCGTTGATTTCCTTTTCTTTTTCACTTTTAAGTTGTGAAAGTGCTATTTGGTTTTTTAGGTTTTGTTTGTTTGTATAAAAATATAGGAAGATTGAAATTATAGAGAATAATAACACAAGATATAAGCCGTAAGCCCACCAGGTATTCCACGGCGCAGGATAAATTTGAATTTCTATACTCTTAAAGTTATCCATCCATTGCCCCTCTGGGTTGGCAGACTCAACATAAAGTGTGTATGTTCCAGCCGGCATATTTGAAAATGAAGCATAACGTTTTTCGCTACTTAAAATATTCCATGCTTTATCGTAATTATCAAGTTTATAGCGATGGGTGTTTACTTTAGTTTTAGCATAATTAGTATTCGTAAACTCTATGGTGAAATCATTCTGCTTATAGTTTAATTCTATTTTATCCAAAACGACAGACCCCAAATATTCTTCGTTTACAGCTATCTCCTTATTATTAATAAATAAACTTGTAAATGCTACATTGGAAGGTAAAAGGTTTTCTTTTAAATCACTTGGATTTAAATAATTAATCCCCTCAATACTCCCAAAGAAAACTTCACCACGCGTATTTCTACCCACAGCTTGAGTAAATGAGCTAGTTTGCAAACCATCAAAATAGTTGTAGGTTTTAGTCAAATTACTTTGAGGGTTATAACTAATAATCCCTTGTGAATTGGTCAGCCAAAGATTAGATTGGTTATCTTCTGTAATACCCAATATCTTTTTATTTAGGATATTTTCAACCCTTAAACTTTCAAACCGATTAGAATCAGGCTTTTTAAAAAGCAATCCTGCATCTGTCCCCAGGTATAAGACGTTATCTTTTGTTTTATAAAAACACCAAATGGTATTGTTATTAATTTTATATCCGCCTTTCATTTCTTTACTAAAATGTTCTGCAGATACTATGTTTCCATTAATGTCTAAATTTATTTTATAAAGCCCTTTAGAAATTGTGCCAAGCCACAAACAATTCTCTTTATGATCAAATTCTAGTGAATACACCCTGAGATTTCTTAAATACTCAAGATTTTTATGTTCTTCGTGTATCCAATGCGATTCTTCATTTGTCTTGCAAATCACACCCCTAAATGTTCCTAAATATTGATTTCCATAACTATCCTTTACAAAACTTGTGTATATCAGCGTTGTGTCTACTTTAGGGTTTTTAAAAACAGAAACTAATTTAAAACTGTT
Source organism: Bacteroidia bacterium (assembly GCA_030429455.1). Taxonomy (GTDB): domain Bacteria; phylum Bacteroidota; class Bacteroidia; order Flavobacteriales; family Flavobacteriaceae; genus Psychroflexus. The sequence goes on from JAUIFC010000243.1 coordinate 3,380, forward strand.
ACTTTTTCGTTTCTCTTTTTTGTACAAACCTTTGGTTGTAGCGAGATGAACAGTACCATTTATAGTATCAACTTTAAATGGTTTTGGACTATAAGGAATGTCAATGACTTCATTTTCCTTAGTATTTAAGTTGTGAACATAATATTTATCAGATTGGCAACCATAATACACCAAAGAATCTGTCGCAAATAGTGTTCTGACATGTCCGTTATTCGAAATCGACAAATTTCGGAATGTATTATTTTCTAGATTAGAATATAACAGACCGTTTTGATTAGACAACCATAATGTATTCGAAGCATCCTTAAATACATATTTTAGGTTATTTGATAAGGTTTTATCCTTTATTGCATTATTGGCTTCGACTTTACTTATCGAATTATATTTTAAGTCGAAATGGTACAGTCCATTGCCAAAAGTCCCTATCCATAAATCGTTTTCGATACCTTCTTCTATAGATAAAACATTCGCTTTTAGTACATCACTTTTTTGTAAAACATATGTTTCGTCTAAAGAAAATAAACCTTCATCACTGCCCAACCAAACCTCGTTGTTGGCCGTTTGAATGATCCAATTGAAAAACATGTCAGTTGTATTTTCTAACAGCTTATAGGTTTTTTCATTCTTTAACCAAACGCCCCTATTAGTAGCATATAATATGTCCCCATTATTAAGTAGACAAATATGCTTGACATTATATCCTGTTATTGGCGATTGAACTATTTCTGCCGAATAATCACCATCGCTTTCATTAACTTTGAGTAGGCCAGTATTAGTGGCAATAATCAATGCGTCATTAGCATTGATAACAATGTCGTGTACAATGGTATAATTGTCAGGATTTGTAACTCTTGTTATTGTTTCATAGTTTAAATCATAAACGTTTAAACCATACCCATCTGTTCCAATCCAAAGTTTGCCATTATTATCTTCAAATAGTGTTTTAATCCTATTACTCGAAAGGCTTTTAGGGTCGTTAACGTCATGAAAATAGGTTTTGGTTTTATACCCGTCAAATCGATTTAAACCATCGTAGGTTCCAATCCATATTAAGCCATTAGAATCTTGAAAAATAGAA
>JAUIFC010000030.1 GCA_030429455.1 Bacteroidia bacterium
GGTGTTCCTACTTTAGTTGAGATTACTGCAGCAGGGGATCCTACAGTGCAGTACAGCACAACCGTAACACTTATGGATGGGGAGTCTTATGTTATTGTTGCAAGTGGTGTGTTAGATCCAACACTATTTGATGATAGTGTTAATACTCCAATAGACTTTAATTTAGAGGTTTATGCTGGAGCTCAACAAGCTTCTACAAATCCTGGAGAAACAAGTTTATTAATACATCATGGTGCTACAGATGCCCCTGCTGTTGACGCGATTGAGATAAGCGTGCCAGCTGGTCCACTAGCTCAAGATATTGCTTATCCACAATTCCAAGGTTATGTTAATGTTCCGACGGCAGATTTCCTTGTGAATGTAGAAACTGCTGATAACTCTGGACTTGTAGCAACATATTCAGCGCCTTTAGCAACTTTAGGAACAAGCGATCTGGCCTTAACGGTAATTGCAAGTGGATTCTTAGATCCAATTGCTAATCAAAATGGCGAAGCATTTGGCATATGGGTAGCATTGCCAACAGGAGGTCCATTAGTTGAGTTGCCACTTGTTGCACCTGCTACAGCTGCTCCTGATCCGACAGAGGATTCTAATGATGTAATTAGTCTATTTAGTAATGTCTATACCGATGTTACTGTAGATACTTTCTTGACACCATGGTCTAACTCCCAATTGAATGATGTACAGGTACAGGGCAATGATACTAAGCGATACCATGCTTTAGATTTTGCAGGTATAGAAACAGTTGTAAACCCAGTTGATGCTTCTGGTATGGATCTCTTCCATATGGATGTATGGTCGCCTAATGCGACTACATTTAGAGTCAAATTAGTTGATTTAGGAACTGGAGGTCCTATTGAAGGCGAAATAGCATTTAATATACCACAACAACAGTGGGTGAGTTTGCAAATACCTCTAGACGATTTTGCTGATCCTGCTCTTGTTACAAATCCGGCTAATTTGCTTACTGTAAGAAACTCCTTGCAACAGCTTATTATTTCAGGATTGCCTGTTGGTGCTGTAACTGCTTATGTGGATAATATTTACTTCAGCAAAGAATCGACGGCAGCAGTTCAAATTATACATAATTCTGCTGACCCAACAGCTCAGAATGTTGATATTTATGTTAATGGAAACTTAGAGTTTGCTAACGTAGCATTTAGAACAGCTTCACCATTTGTTGATGTTCCAGCAGGCAGCTTAATTGATATCGATGTTGCTCCAGCAGGAAGTACAGATGTTGGGGATAGTATTTATAACTATCAATTTGCGCCAATTGCCGATTTGTCTTATATCTTAGTTGCCAATGGTGTTTTAGATCCTACACAGTTTGATCAAACGGTTAATCCATCTATCGCATTTGGATTTAATCTGATTTCTGGAGTTGTTCAAACGGCCTTAAACGCTGGGGAAACAAGTATACTAGTACATCATGGTTCAACGGATGCTCCAACAGTAGATATCGTCGAAACATCGGTTCCAGCTGGTACTCTTGTGGATGATATATCTTATCCAAACTTCTCTACTTATGCAACTGTTCCAACAGCAAACTATGTATTAAATGTTGAGTTGGCTGATAATTCTGCTGTAGTGGCCAGTTACGAAGCAAACTTAGCGACATTAGGAACAGCTGATCTAGCAATAACTGTTTTAGCTAGTGGTTTCTTAGATCCAATTGCTAACCAGAATGGTGCTGGATTTGGATTATGGGCAGCGCTACCAACAGGTGGTGCATTAATAGAATTGCCTTTGATAACCGTCGCTAATGTTGGATTCGAGTTTGACAACTTCTCATTCTATCCAAACCCTGTAGAGAATAACATTTACTTGCAATCAACGTCGGTTGTTGAGCAGGTAAAAGTAATCAATTTGCTAGGGCAGGAAGTATTGACTCAAATGCCTAATCATGTTTCGCCAACATTGAATTTAGAAACACTTCAATCAGGAACGTATATCATGAGAGTGATTATAGACGGTACTTCTAAGAACTTCAAATTTGTTAAAGAATAAATTTAACTCATAAATAAAAAGTATAAACCCTGGCTATTTAGTCAGGGTTTCTTATTGAATCTTGCTTAAGGATTTAATATATATTTCTAGGCTGATACGCTTATCTTTGAATTATGGAATATAATTTTTCTTTTATTATACCAGTATTCAACAGAAGAGATGAAATAGAAGAACTGTTAAACTCTTTTTTGGATGTCAAAGACATTGAAAAGTCCGAAATTTTGATAGTTGAAGATGGGTCTACTGAAAGGTGTAAAGATATTGTAGATGAATTTGATGCTAAGCTGAAGCTGAAATATTTTTACAAAACCAATACTGGGCCTGGTGATTCTAGAAATTATGGGATGCAAAAAGCGAAAAGTGATTATTTTATCATTCTAGATAGCGACGTTATTCTCCCTGAAAACTATGTAATTAATTTGAAAAAGCATCTTGAGACACATTTTGTTGATGCCTATGGAGGTCCTGACGCCGCTCATCACAGTTTTAGCCCACTTCAAAAAGCAATAAATTATACCATGACATCAGTGCTGACCACGGGAGGTTTACGAGGTGGAAAACAACAAGAAAAGAAGTTTGAGCCTAGGAGTTTTAACATGGGGATTTCTAGAAAAGCATTTCAGGCCACGGGTGGTTTTAGCGATATTCATCCTGGTGAAGATCCAGATTTATCAATCAAATTAAAAAAACTAGGCTTTAAAACAGCACTGCTATCAGACTGTTATGTTTTTCATAAGCGAAGGATCGATTTTTTAAAGTTTTATAAACAAGTGTATAAATTTGGATTGGTAAGACCAATACTAAATAAATGGCATCCACATTCATCAAGAGTTATGTTTTGGTTTCCAACCTTATTCATGTTAGGTTTTTTCTTTTCGGTTATGTTGACTTTAGTGTTCTTTAATTTTCTTTTTTACATTTATCTTTTTTATTTGTCGGCCATACTAATCCATTCTGCCTTAATGAATAAAAGTGTATTAATTGGAATTTATTCTGTTGTTTCTGCTCTTGTTCAGTTTTTTGGATATGGATATGGTTTTTTAAAGAGTACTTTTAATATATTTATATTGCGAAAGAATCCTAGGAAATTTTTTCCTTTCTTATTTTATAAAAAATAATGCTTTATAAAAAATATTTAAGCTTCATATCATTTAAGAACAAAGAAGTATTTTTCCTCTTTTTGTTACTTACCTTGGTTCTGTGGTTTATTATTCAAATGACAAGAACCTATACATATTCAGATGTTGTTGTTTTACAAATAAAAGGCACTCCAAGTTTTATAGCCATAGATGTAGAAGAAATTAAGGTTCCAGTGGAAATTCAGGCCAATGGATTTAAATTGTGGGTTTATAATATCACGAAAGATGATGTTGAGATTGAATTTGACATACTGAAAACACAATCATCAGATTTGGTATTGAATACGGGTGATTTAAAACTAAAGCTTTTAGAGCAAGAAGATTTTGATGCCAATAATATCAAGTTTTTAAATGAAAGTTTTTATATAAGTTTTTATGAAAAGCAAACAAAAAAGGTTCCAATATTATCCAATCTAACATATAGTTTTGCCGATGGCTATAATACGTTGGATGCGATGAGATTTGAGCCAGATTCCGTAATGGTTTCCGGTTCTTTAAATGCATTAAAGGGTATTCATCATATTGGTACGAAGGAGATGTCTTTCGATGAGGTGAACCAAGATTTGTCAGGCGATATAGATTTAGTATTGCCCAATACCGCTTTGACTTTGTCAGAGGAAAAGGTGAATTATGTCTTAGAAGTTGAAAAGTTTTCAGAAAACCATGTCATGGCAGAAATCGAAATGATTAATGTTCCTGAAAATGTATCATTAAATATATTTCCTACAGAAGTTAAAATATCTTTCCTTGTCAGTTTAAAGTCATACGAGACCATTACTAGAAATGATTTTAAAGTAGTGTGCGATTTTAGCAAAAGGTTTGATGAGGAAGCAGTAATCATACCAGAGTTGATGACAAAGCCAAAGGGCATTAAAAATGTTAAAATGCATTCTACAAAAGTAGATTACCTGCTGGTTCAAAACCCTTAATCTTATTTTGAAAACACAAACACCAAAAATTGTCGGAATTACGGGAGGTATAGGTAGTGGAAAAACATCTATTCTTCGAAAATTTGAAAGCATCGGTATTCCAGTTTATATCGCAGATGAAAGAGCCAAACAGCTTATGTGTTCAGATGGAATTAGGCAAAGAATCAATTCAATCTTTGGGAATGATGCTTACACATCTCAAGGAGTTTTAAATCGAAAATATTTGGCTGATAGAGTCTTTGCAAACAACAGCCTTCTAAAACAGCTAAATGCTGTAGTGCATCCAGCAGTCAGAGTGGATTTTAAAAATTGGGTAAAAGAGCAAAATTCCGAATACGTGATTTACGAATCTGCATTAATTTTTGAACATCATCAAGAGGCTAATTTTGATTTCATCATTCTTGTTACAGCACCATTGGAACAAAGAATTGAACGCGTAATGAAAAGAAATAAAATCTCTAGAGATGAAGTCTTAAATAGAATAAACAAACAACTTCCAGATGAAGAAAAGGCAATAAAATCTAGTATTGTTATAAATAATGAAGATAATATGCTAAATAATATAGATATATATGAAATAAATGATAAAATAATTAATAATACGTAAAATTTAACTTAATTAAATACGTCTATTTTATTCTGTTAACTATTGGTTAAACAAGCTTAGCCTTCTTAAAGGAATCAATATTTTTGATAAAGTTTTGTAAAAATTAATATTTACATTCTCCTTTTTAACGTTTAAGTTGACTAAATGAAGCAATCTTATTTCAGGTTTATTGTGGTTTTAATGAGTATTTCTCTCATTGGAATTATTATAATTCAGGGGTATTGGATTAAGAATTCTGTGATAAATAGTGCCGACCAGTTTTCTTTTACAGCCAAGCAAATTTTGATTAATGCTGCCGAAAAAATTGAAAAATCGGAATTGGACAATTATTACTATAAATTTTTAATTGCCTCTGATAGCATTAAGCCTATTAAAAGTCAAATAAAAGAGATTTTTAATTTAGAACAAACCGAAGACTATTCTACCAACTACCTTATTTATACAAATAGTATCCTAAGAGAAGATTATAAAATGGCTTCTCCATTTCTTGCCAGTGGAGAAGACAGTATAGAATTTCAAAAATTTGTAAATAAGAAAATAACAAAAGTAGTTCGAGACAAAAATTTAGATGGATCTTATAAAATAACCGAAAAAGGGTATGAAAAGATCAATAGCTTACCTGAAATAGATAGATTGTTAATTACCGATTATGTTCAAGAGGAAGCCAATAAAATTCCTATTCATCTAAGGATTGATAAGGACGAAGTTAAGTCTTTGATCGAGTCAGAAATATCAAAAAGAAACATTGAGTCCGATTTTGAATTCGGTATTTTGAATGACGATTTGCCTACGAAAGTAAAATCAGATGATTTTGCCCTAGAAAAGGAAGCTACTTACGGAATTCCGATTTTTGACTACAATGAGCAAAGTTTGGATTACAAGTTGTTTGTAAGTTTTTCAGACAAGAAATCTCAAATACTTGCATCCATAGCATTTATGGGAAGTGTTTCTATAGTGTTCACACTTATCATCGTTTTAGCTTTTGCTGCCGCCATAAATCAACTTATAAAACAGCGTCAGATATCCGAGATAAAAACAGATTTTATCAACAACATGACGCATGAGTTTAAAACGCCAATTGCCACGATTAATTTGGCTTTGGATTCTATCAAAAATCCTATGATTGCTAATAATCCAGACATGGTGAATCGCTATCATAAAATGATTAGAGACGAAAATAAGCGCATGCACGCTCAAGTTGAAAATGTCTTGCGGATTTCTAAACTAGAAAAAAATGAGCTAGATATACCTAAAGAAAGATTAAAGTTGCATGATATCATTGGCATTGCAGTTGGCCATGTGGACTTGATTATCAAGAATCGAAATGGGTTTGTCAATTTGCAGTTAAATGCTAATAAATCTTCTATTCTTGCCAACGATACCCATATGACAAATGTGGTTGTCAACATTTTGGACAATGCCATTAAGTATTCGACAGAAGAACCAAAAATAGACATATACACAGAAAATGTAAGAGATAACATAATTTTAAAGATTGCGGACCAAGGCAATGGAATGACAAAAGCTGTTGCCAAAAGAATCTTTGACAAATTTTATAGAGAACACACCGGTGATGTACATAACGTAAAAGGACATGGTTTAGGTCTAGCCTATGTCAAACAAATTATTGACGATCATCAAGGTGAAATCACTGTCGAAAGTGAAAAAGGAAAAGGAACAACATTTATAATAAAATTACCACTAATACCTTAAATCATGGAAACTGAAAACAAAAAAATTCTATTAGTAGAAGACGACCCTAACTTTGGGATTGTATTAAAAGACTATTTAGCAATGAATAACTACAACGTTACTCATGCTAAAAATGGCATGGAAGGCTTTGAAAAATTTAAAAAAGATAATTTTGACTTATGTATTTTAGATGTCATGATGCCTTACAAAGACGGCTTTACGTTGGCTAAAGAAATTAGAGAAAAAAATGAAAATATTCCAATCATTTTCTTAACGGCTAAAGCCATGAAAGAAGATGTTTTAAAGGGATATAAAGTAGGCGCAGACGATTATCTCAACAAACCTTTTGATAGCGAAGTGTTATTGATGAAGATCAAAGCGATAATGCAACGTAAAAGTGTAGATAGCATCGCGGATTCTAATCAATTTGAATTCGAAATTGGTAACTTCCACTTGAATTCCAAATTAAGATTCTTAACGTTTAAAGACGAGGAGCCATCTAAACTTTCTCCTAAAGAAAATGAACTTTTAAGACTCTTAGCCCTACATGAAAACGATTTAATGCCTAGGGAATTGGCATTGACCAAAATCTGGAGAGACGACAATTACTTTACCTCTAGAAGTATGGACGTTTATATTGCCAAATTACGTAAATACCTTAAAAAAGACGACACTGTCGAAATTTTAAACATTCACGGCGAAGGCTTTAGATTAGTTGTTCATGGCAAAGACAACGAAAAGGCCTAAACATTTAGATGACAATTTTTTTCAATTATCCTCTTTTGCTTATTTCAGAAGAGGATTTTTGATTTAATTTCAAGTTATAAATGGTACTAAGAGAATCTTCAATGCTTGTTATTACAGTTGATATTTTGGCATTGTAATCAAACCAAAGGATATCATCTTGTTTTCTATACCAAGTTAGTTGGCGTTTTGCATAGCGTCTGGTATTTTTCTTGATTTCAGATTTTGCTTCTTCCAAAGAAAATTCTCCATCTAAATATTTAAATACTTCACTGTAGCCAACTGTCCGAAGGGCGTTTAAATCTTTGTATTCGTAAAGTGCTTTTACTTCTTCAAGCAATCCATGTTCGAACATTAAATCAACACGCCTGTTTATGCGGTCATAAATCAATTCTCTTTCTGCGGTTAGTCCAATTTTAATGGAGTTAAATGTTCTTTGCTTAGAAGAATTTCTCAAAAAAGAAGAATAAGGCTTGCCAGCACTTTTACATATTTCCAATGCTCTAATAACACGCTGCGGATTTTGAATATCAGCAGTTTGAAAATACTTAGGATCCAATTTTTTAAGCATTTCTTGAAGAGGTTCAATACCTTTGTCAGTGAGAATTTGGTTTAATTCTTCTCGGACAGTTTTGTCAATTTCAGGAAATTGATCTAACCCATGTAATACTGCATTTTGATACAATCCGCTTCCACCAGTGAGTACTACAATATCGTTTGATCTAAAGAGTGTTTCTAAGGTTTTTAACGCATCAACTTCATACGAACCTACATTGTAATAATCGTGGATAGATTTATTTTGAATAAAATGGTGTTTAACTTCGGCCAATTCATCTTCATCTGGAACAGCAGTGCCTATTCTCATTTCTTTATAAAACTGTCTAGAATCGCAAGAAATAATTTCGGTATCAAAATGTTTTGCAACTTTTATGCTCAGGCTTGTTTTTCCAATTGCTGTTGGCCCGACGACACTTATGAGGGTTTTAGTTCTTGTCATTGTGAAGGGTGTAACCACATTGATGACATACTCTAGCATTGTCTAAATGATTGTCTTCGCCACAGTTGAAACACGATTGTGTGTTGTGCTTTTTTACAGCATTGGAAGTGGCGTATTCTGCACCAACTATACCTGTTGGTACCGCAATAATGCCGTAACCAAGTATCATAACAAAGGTTGCGATAAATTGCCCTAGCGGTGTAATAGGATGAATATCTCCAAATCCAACCGTCGTTAGCGTTACAATAGTCCAATAAATGCTTACCGGAATAGAGGTAAAACCACTTTCTGGACCTTCTACCAAATACATGATGGTGCCAACTATAAACGAGACGATCACAACGCTGTATAAAAACACAAATATTTTTGGTAAGCTCGAACGAATGGCAACGGCCAATCTGTTTCCTGCGCCTATATATTTGGTTGTTTTTAAAATTCTAAAAACACGGAGCAGTCTTAAAGCTCTTAGGGTAAGCAAAGGCGAATTGCCAACAAGAATTAAACTTAAATATAAAGGCAGAGTAGACAATAAATCTACAATGCCATAAAAGCTGAAAATGTATTTTAAGGGTTTGTTGGTACATACGATTCTAAGAATGTATTCTATAGTAAACAAAATTGTAATGATCCATTCTGCCGTAAGAAAAAAACCAATGTTGGCGTTATGAATCGCTGTTACGCTGTCCAGCATAACTAAAACAAGACTTAAAATAATTGCAATAAGAAGCACGATATCGAAGAGCTTTCCCGTAGGTGTATCTGCTTCGTAAATTATTTCATGTAATTTTTCTCTCCAATTCATAATGTAACCACTTTGACGCGATTAGGATGCTGTCTTAAATAATGCTGAGTAATGTGCTTGGCATCCCTTAGATGTTCTATTGGAAATAAAATCCGCTCAAGAATATCAAGGTTTGTGATTTGTAAATTTAATTCAAAAAATCCAACTCCAACAATTTCTCCTTGTTTAATGTACACTAAAGATTTCTCGTTAGGATTTCTGCCTTTGGTGATAAGCAGCATATGTTTCTCTTCAAAACTGTGCTTGGCGACTGCTTCTTCCACACGTTGGTTGTATTCCTCTGGAGTTTCATCTTCAACACAAGAGTCATAGCACTCTTTTAATCCTTGGTTAAAACAGCTTTTTTGACCATTTCCCAAACTCGTTTTATTAAGACATAGCTGATATGAAGAAACTGTTTGTGCCAAAAAACTTTTTCCCGACTTTAGACTCGAGAATGTCGTGATAGGCTTTTCGTCTTGGCTTTTTACAAGTTTTATTTGAAAAGTACAAAAGCCTTTTTTGTCAATGCTTGTGAACAAACCATGGGAAAACTTTGGTTTTGTTGAAGCCGAATTATACTTAGGTCGCAGGTTTTTGATGAATTCATTCTCTTTTAATAAAGCCAACAATTCGCTTCCCGTCAACTCATATTTGACATAAGAGATTTTCTGTTGAAGAGATTTAGCCTTTGGATTTACATTAGAAAAATGCTGACTAACTCGCTTATAGATGTTTTTGCTCTTTCCTACGAAGAGAGGGTTTTCGTCTTTGTCGTAAAAAAAATAAACCCCAGTTTCCTTTGGCAAAGGTTCAAGAATAGACAAGAGTTTTCTGTCCACTTGCTTTTGTTGTGTTTCTCGGATATGTTTTTTTACAATGCTGTTATCAGCATCTTTATTCAAAATAATTTTAAAAAGCTTTACAGTGGCGTGTGCATCGCCTTCGGCGCGATGTCTTTTGCTGATTGGGATTCCTAAGGATTTTGTCAATTTTCCCAAACTGTACGAAGGCATGTCGGGAATTAACTTTTTTGACAACTCGACAGTGCAAATGGTTTCTCTTTTATATTCATAGCCCAAGCGCGAAAACTCGACTTTAAGCATGCGATAATCAAATTGAGCATTGTGAGCGACAATGATACAGTCTGTGGTAATTTCTACAATGCGCTTGGCTACTTCATGAAATTTGGGGGCAAGACGTGTAATTTCTTCATCAATGCCAGTAAGGTTTTTTACAAAAGATTGAATTTTTCGTTCAGGGTTTATAAGACTTACAAATTTGTCTACAATGTCTGTTCCATCAAATCTGAAAATAGCAATCTCCATGATGCCTTCTTCGTTGTATTTTCCTCCTGTGGATTCTATGTCTATTATGGCGTAAATAGTCTATTCTAATTATTTCAGACAAAACTAATTTGAAAAAAGCGAAATAAATAGTAATCCATAAGAAATAAATGAAGTTTTTAGGATATTTATTCTTCCTACACTTAAGTTAAACTTGAGGCGACCTTCACTAATTTAGGGATGGAGTTTTGCTTCCTGAATTTTCTATTAGCTATTTAATTTGATTTGTATGATTTCCCTATGGCAAATTTGGTAGAATTCAAGTTACTTCTGAAAAATTTTCAACATGATTCTAAGTATTTTCTGTTGAGAATTTTGTCTATCACTATTTTTTGAAATACCGACTAGCTATAATCTCGAGCACCAAAAATCTTACTTCCCACACGAATCATGTTAGTGCCATGTTTTTGGGCTATATGGTAATCACCGCTCATTCCCATAGACAGTGTTGTAAAACCGTATTTGTCTTTGGTTGCATTGAATAGATTTTCTAGAGTTGAAAATTCACGCTGTATTTGAGTTTTATCTTCAGTGAATGTGGCCATGCCCATCAATCCGACTACTTTTACATGATTGTAATCTTTTGTTTCTATTTCATTTAAGATATGAAAAAAGTCTTCTTGAGATAACCCGAACTTAGTGTCTTCTTTAGCAATTTTTAGTTGAAGAAGAACATTGATAACACGGCCTTCATTTTTAGCACGTTTATGGATTTCTTTTATCAATTTTAAACTGTCAACGGCATGAATAAGGTGTACAAATTTTGCCATGTATTTTACCTTGTTGGTTTGTACGTGACCAATCATATGCCAATTGATGTCTTTTGGTAGAGCTTCATATTTATCACACATTTCTTGAATTTTGTTCTCGCCAAAATCTCGTTGACCAGCATCGTAAGCTTCTTTCAGATTTTCAACAGGTTTTGTTTTCGAGACAGCGATAAGAGTGATGTGTTTCGGTAATTCTTGTTTGAACTTTTTAAGATTTTCTGCTATCATTTTCAATTATCATTTCACTTAAAATTCATATATGGTTACGCCACTTCTTAATTTTGGGTCGATATAGGTCGTCTTAGGAGGCATTACCAATCCTTGGTCGGCAATGTTTTTAATTTCTTCAATATTTGGTGGTAACATGCCAAATCCAACAGCAAACTCACCTCTGTCAACGGCGCTTTTTACATAACCCATTTTCTTTTCACCTTTTACATAACTAATGCGCTTGTCATTTTTTAAATCGTGTATGTTCAGAATGGGTTTTAATATTTTTGTATACAGAATCTGAGCATCTAATCGTTCTAAAGCATTTTCAAACTCACCTAGGGTTTTTCTTAAGTACAACGAATAATACTCACCATCCAAATACATACTAAAGTGATGTTTTCTAGTTGGTTTATACGAATGTTCACCTCGATTTTGAATTCTGAAAAACTCGTCTAAAAGGATTAAAAATTCGTCTTTTTCAAGCCCATTTAAGTCTGTGACTAATCTATTAAATTCATGGATGTTCAATTGATTTTCTGGAATTAAAAAAGACATGAAATAGTTGTAATCTTCATTTCCGGTGTGCTTAGGGTTTTCTATTTCCATTTCCTTACAGAGCAATGCCGAAGAAGCACAACGGTGATGCCCGTCGGCGATGTACAGGTGGTCAAGTTTTGCAAAAGCATCTTCAACAAATTTTACATCGCTCTCGTCATTTACAACCCATAGTTTGTGGGTTTCTCTTGATCGTGTGGAAAATTCATATTCGGGTCTTTCTTTAGTATATTTTGAAATAATTTTGTTAATATCTTGATTTTCAGGATAAGTTAATAAAACAGGATCTGCATTGAATTTGACAGTTTGTAGATATTCTGAAAAAATTTTCTCTTTTTCAAAAAGGGTATCCTCATGTTTTTTAATCTTTCCATCAAGGTAATCATGGCAACTGCTTCTGGCTATAATTCCTTTATAAACTTGCGTATTTCTGTATACTATTTTTTGAATGTAAAAGGCTGGTTTTTTATCCCGAACTAAATACTTATCATCCTTAAATTCCTGAAACCTGTTTCTAACCAAGGTGAAACGTTTTCGGCCGATTATTTTCTTATGAAATTTATAGCCAGGATTAACAATTTGCAAAAATGAAAACGGATTAAATTCCAACATGGCATCGCGCTCTCTCTCTCCATAGCTTTCGTAAGGTCTGGAGGAAATCAAGCCCACTTTGTCTCGAGTCGGTCGAGTTGCTTTAAATGCTTTTACAAGAGTCATTGGTCAAAAGGTTAATTATTAACTTAACACCCATCTAATTCCCACAAGGTGAAATAATTTAGTTCTTTCCTTGCAGGAGGATTAATGAGGATGTGTTTTTAAACAATTTTTAATTATTCATTTTTTAAGAAAACTGTTTTGAAACTTTTTCTGCCTTTCTACTTTCAGCATAGTCATAAAACCCTTCGCCAGATTTTACGCCTAATTTACCAGCTCTTACCATATTGACTAAAAGTGGACAAGGGGCATATTTTGGATTTTTAAAACCGTCGTACATGACTTCCAGTATAGATAGACATACATCCAATCCAATAAAATCGGCTAGCTGAAGTGGACCCATTGGATGTGCCATACCGAGTTTCATAACCGTGTCGATTTCTGCAACGCCAGCAACATTGTTGTAAAGCGTTTCAACAGCTTCATTAATCATTGGCATTAAGATACGATTGGCTACAAAACCTGGGTAATCATTGACCTCAGTTGGAACTTTCTTCAGGTTTTTAGAAAGTTCTAAAACGGTCTGTGTTGTTTCGTCAGAAGTGTTGTAACCTCTAATGACTTCAACCAATTTCATAATCGGAACAGGATTCATAAAGTGCATGCCAATCACTTTATCTGGTCTTGAAGTTACAGCAGCAATTTTGGTGATTGGAATGGAACTCGTATTAGAAGCTAGAATAGTCTCATCTGGACAAATAGTATCCAATTTTCTAAATAAATCTAATTTAATAGCTTCGTTTTCAGTTGCCGCTTCTACTACCAATCCTGCATCTTCAGCTCCTTTTTCTAAAGCTGTATAGGTCGTAATGTTGGCCAGTGTTGCTGCTTTATCGTTTTCACTAATTTTTTCTTTGGCGACCATTCTGTCAAGATTTTTAGTGATGGTCGCAATCCCTTTATCTAAACTTTCTTGCGAAATATCGATAAGACTAACTTTGTATCCAAACTGAGCAAAGGTGTGAGCAATTCCGTTGCCCATGGTTCCAGCTCCTATGACTGCTATGTTTTTCATATGTATTTAAAAATTTTCAATTATTGAATAGGCAACTCTCAAGGCGTCTGTCGCTTGTTGTAGCGTGACTGTAGGCGTTGTATTGTTGTTTATGGCGTATGCAAAACTTTCTAATTCGTCTTGGATCGCATTGTTTGGTTCTATCTTCGGATTGTCAAAATAAATTTGCTTTTTAATGCCTTCTGCATTTTGAAGAATCATATCAAAATCACCAGGGACTTCTGGTGCATCTTTCATTTTTACCACTTCGGATTTTTTCTCAAGGAAGTCCACAGAAATGTACGCGTCTTTTTGAAAGAATCTCGCCTTACGCATGTTTTTTAAAGAAATCCGACTTGCGGTCAGGTTAGCGACACATCCGTTTTCAAACTGAAGTCTAGCGTTGGCGATGTCAGGCGTTTCGCTTATCACGGAAACCCCGCTGGCATTTACAGAAACCACAGGCGATTGAACCACACTCAATATGGCATCGATATCATGAATCATTAAATCTAAGACCACCGGCACGTCAGTTCCTCTCGGATTGAACTCGGCCAAGCGATGCGCCTCAATAAACATCGGTTTATGGATTTGGGGAGCACTCGCGATAAAAGCAGGATTAAAGCGCTCAACATGGCCAACTTGTCCTTTGACGTTGTACTCGGTCAACAATTCGATGAGTTTTTCTGCCTCTGCAACAGTATTTGTTATAGGCTTTTCAATAAAGACATGTTTGCCTTGTTTGATAGCAATTTCTGCCATGTCGAAGTGAGAAAGCGTTGGCGTGACAATATCAATCACATCCACGTCGTTTAGAAGTTTGTTGTAATCGTTATAATAATGATAACCAAGTTCTTTACTCAAATTTTCAGCTTGTTCTTCATTGGTATCATAAAATCCAACCAACTCATATTCTGTCGAAGCTTGTAATAGTCTTAGGTGAATCTTGCCTAGATGGCCAGCGCCTAAAACACCAACTTTTAATGCCATATTGTTTTAATTAAGTTAAAATAAAATAATAGTTCAAAAAATCAATATTTTACAAAAATACTACATCTTTATTGAAAAATCTTCAAAAAACAAAAGCTTTAAAACTTAAATATTAGGAGTTTGTGATAGGTTTTTCTTTTGTCTAAAATGATTTTTAATTTTAGGTGTTCTACCTCAAAACTTCACTATTTCTTCCTGTAATGCGCTCTCCACTTTATTTTTTCAGCTTCTCGTTCTATCAGCAGTTTAGCTAGAATATACCCGTTGGTTTGGCTATGCTTTTTGTTGGCTAAAGCCATTTTTGCCTTATCTTCAGAGACATCTACACGGTATAAAATACTTAATAGTTTGTTGAAATCATATGTGACTAAGTGATCTAAATAGTCTACAATTTTTTGAAATTGTTCTTCCTCCGAAGTTGTTTTAAAGTCTTTTAGCTGAAGATTGTTATACGCTTGAGTTAAAGCCTTGTCCATCACTTTTCGTTATTTTGTTGCCTTTACCAAGGTAGTGCTACACCCTCTTCGCAATCCCAATAAATACCGTTTTTAAAATCTGACATTAAAAAACTAAAAATCTTTTCAGCTGATTCTTCGGGAGTCAAAGTCGCGTTTTTAAGGTTACTTTCAATAATTGTTGTTTTTACCCATCCAGGATGGATACAGGCTACTTTGACCTTACCTGCTAATCTGTTTTTTAGGATTTTTGTATACATGTTCAAGGCGCTTTTGGACATCCGATAAGCTACCGAGCCAAATTTTTCACACACTTCTACAGAACCCATTTTTGATGAAATATTTAAAATGATACCATCATTTGGAATACGGTTAACCATAGCTTCGGTAAAGAAAACAGTTCCTTTTACATTGGTGTCAAATGTTTGTTCAAAGCTCTGCCTTTCAGGCAAATCAAAATGTAAATCTGAGCCTAAGGCAGCATTGTTTATCAATACATTAATATGTTCAAAATTATTATTGATTTCAATTTGAGCTTTTTCGATACTAGAAAAATCAGTCAGGTCTAAGGCTAAAGAATGAAAATTTGGATGTTTAATTTGTATTTTTCCACTTCTTGAGGTGCCAATAACTGTATAGTTTTTACCGAGCATTTTTTCAGCTAAAGCTTTTCCAATGCCTTTACTTGCTCCGGTGATGACAGCAGTTTTATTCATGATAAGCGTTTTTTATCAAAGATAAGAACATGATGTCTTTCTGTACCTCTCTTATGGGTACTTAATCCTTGTTGAAATTAAAACCTTTGGTTGTATTACCTTCATTAGAATAGAAGTATTACTCTAGAGCTTCCATCAATTTTTTGCTGCTCATGTATTCAAAATACCGAGCTTTGACCTTAAAATCTTTATCCAAAATCACCAAAGTTGGCGCCACAAATCGGCCATCTCTTATTGCCAGCAATTGTGCCATTTGATGTAGAGGATTTCTGCTTAAACCCATTTGATCATTTATAAAGGTTCGTCCTCCAAAAGTTACTTCTATTTCAGATTCTGCATTAAAACGAACAGCATGATAGTTCTTATTTATTAAATGTATGACTTCGGGATTGGCAAATATTTTTTTATCCATTTTTTTGCAATAGACGCACCAGTCGGTATAAAAATCGATAAAAACACTTTTTGGCGTTTGGGCTAAAGCGGTTTCCAATTCTTCAAAGGTCAACCAATTGATCGTGTCCTTGTTTTGAGCATTCAAATCAAAACTTAAAATACAAATCACAACAATTGGGACCAGTCTACTCATTATTCATCACTTAAGTGAAATCCAAATTTAGTTCAATTATTCAAAACACACATTACTTTCTTCACCACTTCGAGCTGATCTTTAGAGGTTTTAAGAAAGACTTTCATGCTGTTCAAACTTTTCTTCTTCGAGCTGATTTTGAAAGTTTTCAAGAAAGACGTTCAGTCTTTTAAAGCTTCTCCCCTTTGGACTTGCCACGAGAGACTATCAAACTGTTTAAGCTTCTCCCCTTTGGGGAGACCGAGAGGGGACTACCCGCCAATCTTAATCCCCAAAAACACCGAACGAGGTGCCGCTGGGCCAAAGATAAAATCCGAATCTCTTCCAGAACCAACATCAAATTCATCTTGATAGGCATTAAAAATGTTTCTAAAACCTCCACTAAGTTCAAGGCCGAAATCATCGCTTAAACTAAAATTATAACTCAGTTTTAAATTGGCATCTAAAAATGCTTCGGAATCAATTAAATTGATAAATCCATCTTCTCCAACAACGCGAGGCACAATCATAGACCCAGTATAGGTTCCGGTGAAGTCGATCTTAAAGTTATCTGTTACATTGTAAAACGAGGTGAAATAGCCGTAAACATTAGGATTTCTTGTAAATTCTTCGATGGTGAGGATATTTCCATTACCATCATTAAAAAGTTCTTGCGGTTCGTCATATTCGCTAGTTTGTAATGTTCCGCCAAGTTGAAAGGTGAATTTTTCATTTGGAGAATAGCCAGCTTCAAAATTTACACCAGCCACAGTCACACCTTCACCATTTATCACTTCTTCAACAATAAAAGCACCTTGAGAGCCTGTGCTCACTTGCGTAAAAGGATCATGAAGTTTTGTGTAAAACCCTTCAATTAAAAAATTGACTTGCGCTAAGCCCGTAGATTTCGTATAATTGAGAGAGCCTGTGAATGAATCGGAGGTTTCTTTATCCAAATTTTCTGAAAGGATTACAAATACCTGATCACCACCTGCTGAAGAAATGTGTAAGTCTTCATTAAAGGCTTGTGGAGCTCGAAAACCTCTGGCATATCCACCTCTAAAGCGTAAGTTGTCATTAAATTTATAGAGTAAGGTAAAACGAGGGCTAAACACACCAACATTTACATCCGAAGTCCTGTTTAAATCTCCGATTCTATACGTGCCATCTACATTGGATACATCATATCTTCCTCCCAAAAGTGCTGTGATTTTCTCATTGGGTTTCCACTCGTATTGCGCATAAATCCCTGTACTGTTTACATTTTGATCGACCAAACGGTTATATCCTGCGATTTCATCTTCCGTATCATTGGTTTGGTTTTCGATACCGGCGGTAAGAACATCGTCGTTGTCAAAATAGCGGTTGTATTGCACACCAGCAACAATGGCTAGGTCTTTTGTTACGCCATAGGCATTGATGGCAAGTGTGCTGTCTGCAGCAGTTCTTCCACCACCTAAACCACCGTAATAACTGTCTCTGTCGGTTGATTGCCCAGAAGCATAAATCGAAACTTTATTTTTATAATCTTCACTCCATTGCTCGTAATTCAAGCCACCAAATAAGGTGTTGTGATCCAACTCCTCTGTGATATCTGTAAGGTGTGGTGCCAAATCCAAGCGATCGCCACCTCTTCGGTACTCTTCTAAGGCACTAAAATCCAATGTAATTTTGCTTAAATCTGTCGGTTTAAAAAAAGCTTTTGCACCAAAAACAGTGTTTTCTAAATCTACTAATTCTGTAAAGCCATCTCCATTGGCATCATAACTGTCACGCTTTCTGCTCATGCCATAAACGGTCACTCCACTTGTCAATTCTTCATTCACAATTGAGGCATTAAGGTTGAAGGTTTGGTCAAGAGCATCACCATCTATCAAAGCCGTGTTAGAACTAAATTCCCAGCTGTTTACAACGGGATCTTTAGTAATAATGTTTACCGTACCTGCAATCGCATTAGACCCGTAAAGCGCAGAACCACCACTGCGAACCACTTCTACACGATCTACAATATTGGCGGGAATTTGCTCAAGGCCATAAACGCTATTTAACGCACTAAAAATAGGACGACTGTTTATTAATATTTGAGAATACGCCCCTTCCAGACCGTTTAAACGAACTTGTGTAAATCCACAATTTTGACAATTGGTTTCCACTCTTACGCCAGGATTAAAGTTCAACCCTTCTGAAATTGCCATAGACTGCGCGGCATTAAATAATTTGGCATCGACAACACCAACGGCAATAGGATTATTTATGCGGTCTCGAGAATAACGCGTACCAGAAATTACAACACCATCCAGATTTAAGGCATCTTCTTGCATGTCGAAGTTTTTGACTAAAGATTCTCCTTCTCCTATAGTTAGGCCTTCATTGATAGTGATAAAGCCCAAATATTTTATGCTTAAGGTGTAAGTGCCTGCAGGGATATTTTTAATGGCATAATCTCCATTTCTATTGGTAGTACTCCCGTATGACGTGTTTTTTAAGACTACATCTGCAAAAGCAATCGAAATTCCTTTCGATGTGACTTTTCCAGAAATACTGGCATTTTGAGCGTTTAGACTGTAAACAGAAAAAATTGCAATGAAAAAAAAGATAAGACTTGAGTGAACTAATTTCATGATTGAAAAGTGAAATATTGTGCGGGCAAAAGTAATATGTTAGAGTAATCTAACAAATGTTTTAAGGGAATTTTCTAATTTTGAAGAAAACTTGGTGAATGGCCTCACAGACTGTAGAAAATTATTTAAAAGCTTTGTATAATTTAGGTGACGACAAGGGTGAAGTAAACATTTCTGAATTAAGTGCTCATCTGGGTGTAAGCAAGCCAACAGCTCACAGCATGGTCAAAAATCTTTTTGATGAAGGATTAGTACACTATCAAAAATACAAGCCACTTAAACTTACTGACAAAGGGGAAAAGGTTGGCGCACTTGTTATCCGCAAACACCGATTGACAGAAATGTACTTGGTGGATAAAATGGGCTTTGGTTGGGATGAAGTTCATGATATAGCCGAGCAGATAGAACATATCAATTCACCATTATTTTTTGATAGGATGGATGAATTAATGGATTTTCCACAGTTTGATCCCCATGGTTCTCCTATTCCAGATAAAGATGGGAATGTGATAAAAAATGAGTATCTCGCACTTAACCAATGCCAAGTTGGGGATGTCGTTCAACTGAAAACATTGAGTCATTCATCTAAGGATTTTTTGAATTTTTTGGACAAGCACGACATTTCTTTAGGCCAGATCATGGAAATAATCTCGGTAGAAGTGTTCGATAAAAGTGTGATTGTAAGCTATGATAAACACCCAAATGAATTGTTGAGTCAAAAAGTCTGCGAACGTCTTTTAGTGCTTAAAATATAGAAGCTAAGTTAGTTTCAAATTTGTCTGATTTTAACTGTTGTTTTGGTATGCATAATTTGATTTTATCATGGTTGGGATTTAAAAGATACTTACATTTAAACTAAAACTAATTCAAAAAAGTCATGAAAAATATTGCTTTTTTATTAATCACTTTATTAGCCACAATTTCAGTTCACGCTCAGGACTTTCAAATCAGTTTTACAGGCTCTGGTTTAAGCGGAACGGTTGACAGTGTGCAGGTTAAGAATCTTACTCAAGATACAAATATCACCTTATTAGGGTCTGATATTTTAAATCTTGTTCAAGTTTTAGGGACAGATAAGCCTCAAAGTTTGAACTCTGAATTATCCATTTACCCAAACCCTGTAAAAGAAACCAGTGTGATTGAATTTTATTCAACACAAAATGAAGATGTTAATTTGGAAATTTATGATGTTTTGGGGCGAACATTAGTTTCTCAAACAGGGAATGTGAGACCAGGGAAAAATAGTTTTGAAATTTCTGGTTTTTCTTCAGGAAACTACATTGCAACGATTGCTACAAACACTTGGCAGGAATCTTTACGATTTGTATCTGTTGGTGGTAACAACCAAAAGCCTCTAATTTTGCAAAAAGGTGCAGTGGCGGTATTGCCTAAATCAACAGAACTAGATAATACTACTAATAATGTGGTGCAAATGCAATACAATACGGGTGAAATCCTTTTATTTAGAGCTTATGCTAATGACAACATTAGGCTGATTACTCTTGTTCCAACGCAATCGCAAACTGTCGATTTTGAGTTTGTATCTTGTCAGGATACAGCTGGCATTCATTATCCTGTAGTCACAATAGGAAACCAAAACTGGATGGCAGCAAATCTTAACTACGCTACAGGTAACAGCTGGTGTTATGACAACGACCCAGCTAATTGTGATACCTATGGACGTTTATACGATTGGCAAACTGTTATGAATGGCTCTGCGAGCAGTAATAACAATCCAAGTGGAGTGCAAGGCATATGTCCTCCAGGTTGGCACGTGCCTAGTGATGCAGAATGGACGCAGCTTGTTAACCATGTAGGTGTTAATGAAGCTGGTGCCAAATTGAAAAGTACAAGTTCATTATGGAATGCATCTGATATAGTAGCCGCAACCAATAGCAGTGGCTTTTCAAGTATACCTGGCGGTCTACGTAATGTCGATGGTTTTTTTACAAGTCTTGGTAGTCACGGTATCTGGTGGAGTTCTACAGAGAGCAGTGCAATTAGGGCCTGGAATTACCTTATGTATTACAGCAGTGTTAGTGTTTTTAGGAACAAGAACTTTAAGACAAATGGTTTGTCTTGTCGTTGCATCTTGGATTAATTTTTTTGCCTTAAGCGGGATTGACAATTTGATGATTTGTTCATTAAACTAGAGAAGAGCCTTAATTCTCCAAAAAAAAAGGTCGTCTAGAATAATTTACCTATGCTTAAGACGAATGATTTGTTCTTGGCTATTTTTCGGTTTTCTAAATATTCTGGCAAAGAGTATAAACATGTAATTTTAAAAAGATTAATACATTTAGAAAAAGATAATAGTTCCGATAACTAAAATGTTTTTGGAATGTACTTATCTTTACATTCTTAAAACTAAAGTTTCTTGAAAGACTCCTTTAAACATCAAGGCAAGCGCAGATTGCTGGTAGAAAAGCTTAAGGATAAAGGGATTTCTTCTCAGAAGGTGCTTCATGCTATAAATTGCATTCCTCGACATTTGTTTATGGATAGTAGTTTCGAGGATTTTGCCTACAAGGACAAGGCGTTTCCAATAGCAGAAGGACAAACCATTTCTCAGCCGTTTACGGTTGCTTTTCAAACACAGCTTTTGGAAGTTGTAAAAGGGGATAAAATTCTTGAAATCGGTACTGGAAGTGGGTATCAGACTGCTGTTTTATGCGAGTTGGAAGCACAGGTTTTTAGCATAGAGCGGCAACTAAAATTGTATAAAATTACCAAACGATTTTTAGAAGGCTTAGGCTATCGTCCAAAGTACTTAAGCTTTGGTGATGGTTACAAAGGCTTGCCCGAATATGCGCCTTTTGACAAAATTATTGTCACCGCTGGTGCGCCATTTATTCCAAAACCTTTGATGGCCCAGCTTAAAGTAGGAGGAAAGCTGGTCATTCCTGTTGGCGAAGATCCTCAAATCATGACCTTATTGGAAAGAGTCGATGTCAATACGTTTGAAAAGCATACCTACGGCGAATTCAGATTTGTACCACTTTTAGAAAATAAAAATTAAATGACAGTGAAACTAAAACTTCAACATTTATTAGTTATTTCCATTTTATTATGTCTGGCTTGTAATGATGGTTTTCAAGTTCAGCAGACAGGACAAGAACGTACCGCAATTACAGATTCCATTCCAAATGATAAAGCCTTGGAAGATTTTATTTCACCTTATAGAAACAAAATTAAGGGTGAAATGGAAAAGGTGCTTAGCTATAACGCAAATCCCATGTTTCCAAAAGATACACCCTACAACACAGCGATTGGCAATATGATGGCAGATGCGGTTTACGAGCTTGCCAATCCTCTATTTTATTCCAAATTTAAAGATTCTATAGATGTCGTATTGCTTAATCATGGCGGCATTAGAGCAGGAATGAGTCAAGGCGATATAAAAACCAGAACAGCTTTTAGCATCATGCCTTTTGAAAACATGGTGGTCGTCGCAGAGTTGGATGCTGTTGCCATGAAAGAGATGTTCAACTATTTATCAAAAGGTAAAGCGCATCCGTTTTCGAATATGAGTTTGGTCATTGATGGTAATAACAAATTGAAAGAAGCCAAAATAAATCAACAAGAATTGGATGAGAGTAGAACCTATTTTGTGGCTACATCAGATTATTTGATCAAAGGAGGTGATAACATGGATTTTTTTCAAAAAGCCAAAAACATCTACGAGATAGACTATAAACTTCGCAACCTTTTGATTGATTATTTTCAAAAAAAGGATACCATTTCCTATTCCTCAGATGATAGATTTATAAAATTGAAATAGCCATGTTAAGAAGAGATTTTTTAAATATTTCGATAAAAGCATCGACAGTATTGGGAATGAGTTCTGTCGTTCCGGCAATTAGTTTTAAGGATACCTACGATAAGCACATTACCATTTTGCACACCAATGATGTACATAGCCAAATTGATCCTTTTAGTTCTGACCATCATAAGTATGCGAATCGAGGCGGCGTGAGTCGAAGATATCATGTCATTAAGCAAGTGCTAAAAGAAAATAAAAACACACTTGTATTAGATGCCGGCGATTCCTTTCAAGGAACACCGTATTTTAACTTTTATGGAGGCGAATTGGAATTCAAGCTAATGAGTAAAATGGGATATCACGCCTCAACGATTGGTAATCACGAGTTTGACAATGGAATAGGCAACATTGCCGCTCAGCTTGAACATGCCCAATTTGATATGCTCAATGCCAATTATGATTTTACAAATACGATTCTCGACGGTTTGGTGAAACCAAATCAGATATACGAAGTCGATGGTGTAAAAATTGGGATTTTTGGACTTGGAATAGAGTTAGATGGTCTCGTGCCAAAGAGTTTGTACAAGGAAACTGAATATCTAAATCCTTTGGAAATAGCTCAAGATCAGGTTAATACTCTTAAAAATGATTACAAGTGTGACTTGGTCGTTTGCCTGTCTCATCTAGGCTATAAGTATAAGTCCGACAAAATAGACGATATAAAATTGGCAGAGCAAACACATGATATAGACTTGATTATAGGAGGTCATACACATACATTTTTAAAAGAACCCAATTACGTAACAAATAAATCGGGTCGTAAAACCATTGTGAATCAAGTGGGTTATGCAGGTCTGTATTTAGGAAGAATCGATTTCTATTTGTCTAGCGGCAAGGATAAGAACACTAAAAATTCAGTTGTCAGTCTGTAGTTTTTTCTAAATTTAGAAAGAAAGAAATATTTACTTTATAGTTGTAAATGAACGTCTTAAAATCCATTTTTAGCAGAAAAGAGGAAGCGATCAATTCCTATACAGACTTTTGGAAATGGTTTGTAAAAAATGAAAAGCGGTTTTATAAAGTTGTTAAAAACAGCGGCGATATACATAAAAACTTTTTCGATAAACTGGCTCCAAAACTAGATGAAATCAAAGATGGATTTTGGTTCATGACAGGCATGTACAATGATGACACAGCAGAATTGGTACTCACGGCAGACGGCGTGATTAAAAATATAGTTTTTGTTGAAGAACTCGTGGCATGTGCACCTAAATTGCATCGCTGGAAAATCACAGCCTTAAAGCAACCTGTAGATGCCAATGCATATGGAATAGAAATGGATGGCATAAAGTTTAATGAAACCACCATGAATTTTTATTCCCATGATCATGAATACATGCCAGATGAAATCGATATTACCATTACACATAGTGATTTTAGTGAAGAAAATAGAAGCACAATAAACAATGGTGTTCTATTAGCTTTAGACAATTCGCTAGGTGAGTTAAAAACCCTTACAACAATCGATTATGTTGATGTGGAGCATCCAAAGGACGCAAAATCCGATTTAATACCAATTAGAAAACTTAAAGATTTCTTGATATGGAGAGAAAAGGAGTTTGTGGAAAAATATGACGGCATACGGTATGATGCGACAAACGATAATTATTCTCTACTTGAGGCGACTTTAAAAAATGGTTTACCTCTTGTCGCTATGATTAATTCTGACTTGCTCAAATGGGACAGAAAGGCTTCTCATCCTTGGATCGCAGTTATGGAAATAACCTACAATGGAGCTGAAAACAAAGGTATGCCAGATAAATCTAAACGCCCACGTTTGGATAAGATTGAAGACGAAATGTTAAGCCAACTACCAAGTTTTGAGGGCTATTTGAATATTGGAAGACAGACTGCCGATTCCAAGAGAAAAATCTATTTTGCGTGTGTCGAATTTAGAAAATCTTCCAAACGATTATATGCAATTAAAGAGAAATACAAACATGAGATAGAGCTTGATTATTATTTTTACAAAGACAAATATTGGCAATCCTTCGAGCGTTTTCAAACCAAAGATTCGTTATTCTAAGGTGGTTTTCTGCTTTTAGAATCATCTAATCATTAGCCTTTAACTTGCGTTGATTAAACAAACAGATTTTATCGTTATAAAATAAATAATCTAAGTTGTTATTCGTAAAATAAACCTATTTTTGCGCCATGCAAAAAGCTCATATAGAAGCATTAGGAGCACTACTAAAAAATCCCAAAAATATTTCGGTAATAGGGCATTCGAATCCGGATGGAGATGCCGTTGGGAGTTGTATGGCTTTGGCCTTATTCTTGAAAAAATTGGGACATAAGGTTAGTGTAATCATGCCCAATTCCTATCCAGATTTTTTAAATTGGGTGCCAAACCAAGACCATATTTTGTTGTTTTCAGAACATAGACAAGAAGTAGAACATGCTGTCGAACAATCAGATGTTGTGTTTACGCTGGATTTTAATGATTTGTCTCGGGTTGGCAAAGAGTTTCAAAGCATATTAGAAACTTTCGAAAATCCAATGGTCATGATCGATCATCATTTATTACCAATGGATTATGCTGAAATTATGTTTTCGCATCCAGAATTTGGTTCTACAGCCGAATTGGTTTACGCCATCATAAAAGAACTTGACTTCGAAGCCTTGATCGATAAGGACATTGCCAGTTGTTTGTATTTAGGAATTATGACGGATACGGGCTCATTTAAGTATTCTTCAACGACAGCGAGAACGCATTATACGGCTGCAAAACTAATCGAAAATGGTGCTGATGCTTATAGCATTCAAAGGCAAACTTTCGATGCAAATTCTTATGATAGACTAAGGCTTTTGGGCAAATCCATGGAAAATCTTGTCTATTTGGAGGAGTACAGCACGGCTTACATTTCGCTTTCTCAAAAGGAGCTAGACGATTGTAATTTTCAAAAAGGAGATACGGAAGGCGTTGTAAATTACGGATTGTCAATAAAAGATGTAAATTTAGCAGCTATTTTTAAAGAAGATTTGCAACAAGGCATCGTTAAGATTTCTTTTCGATCCAAAGGCAATTTTGATGTCAATTTATTCGCTCGACAACATTTTAATGGTGGCGGTCACAAAAATGCAGCCGGCGGAAGAAGCGAATTGTCTTTAAAGGATACAATCACTAAGTTTAGAACATTGGTAAAGGCAAATAAAACACAATTGAATGAAGCTATTTAGAATTTCTTTATTTCTTTTAATAGCTTGTTTTGTTTTGGCTTGTCACAAACCAGAACCTAGAAAACCAGTAAGCTATAAATCTGGCTCTTTTCTAAAGGAGTCTGTCAAACGCAATAAAGCTTTACTTAAAGCTGAAGAGGAAGCAATTTTCGAAATTATCGAACGTGATACCGCAAATACATACTTAAACTCGTCTTACGGCCTTTGGTACCACTACAATGTCAAAAATTCGACCGATACAATTACGCCTCAGTTTGGCGATCAAGTTACGTTTACTTACAATTTAAGAACCTTTAGCGAAGATACCATTTATTCCATGCAGGAGATTGGAGTGAAAACCTATCGAATGGATCAACAACGCCTTATGACAGGATTAAGAGAAGGATTAAAACTTATGAAATCCAAAGAAGTTGTTACTTTTTTAATTCCTTCGTCAAGAGCTTATGGATTTTATGGTGATAAAAACAAAATAGGTTCCGATGTACCATTAAAAGCTACAGTTCAACTAAATACAATAAAACAAATTAAAAAATGAAAACAATCTTAAAATTATTCTTATTAAACTTAATTATTTTAAATATGTCTTGTCAAACAGATAATTATCCTCAACTAGAGGATGGCCTTTATGCAAAATTTGATACCAATTATGGTGAATTTATTACAGAGTTATACTTTGATAAAACTCCAATGACCGTTGGAAATTTTGTAAGTTTAGCTGAAGGAAACAATCCAAAAGCCAACGAAAAATATAGCGGTAAAAAGTTTTTTGATTCCTTAACGTTCCATAGAGTGATAGATGGATTTATGATCCAAGGTGGAGATCCATTGGGAAGTGGGATTGGTGATCCTGGCTATAAATTCCCTGATGAAACTAAGCCTGAAATTACACACGACTCTATTGGTGTACTTTCCATGGCCAATTCGGGTCCAAATACAAATGGAAGCCAGTTCTTTATCACTTTGGCTCCAACATCATGGTTGGATGGCAAGCATACAGTTTTTGGTAAAATTGTCGAAGGTCAAAATATTGTAGATAGTATTGGTAAGGTTGAAGTAGATAATATGAAAAAGCCTACAAGCCCTGTAACAATCAATACAGTAGAAATTATTAAAAAAGGAAGTGAGGCCGAATCTTTTGATGCAGTTACGGCCTTTCAACAAGGCATTGAAAATGCTGAAAAAGCAGAAGCAAAAGCAAAAGAAGAGTTACAAAACAAAATTAATTCTATGTTCGAAAACTATACAGAAACAGAATCGGGTTTAAAGTACCAAATTACTCAGGAAAACCCTACAGGTCAACAGGCTGAAGCTGGAAAAACAGTAAGTGTTCATTACGAAGGGCGACTAGTAGACGGCAAAGTATTTGACAGTTCATTTAAAAGAAATAAACCGATAGAGTTTCCATTAGGAAGACGACAAGTGATAGCAGGCTGGGACGAAGGTATTGCCTTGTTGAAAAAGGGTGAAAAAGCAACACTTGTTATTCCTCCAGACTTAGGATATGGTCCAAGAGGTGCAGGTGGTGTTATTCCTCCAAATTCGTATTTAATTTTTGACGTAGAGCTTGTAGATATCAAATAATGCTCTCTCAATCAGATATAAACAACTGCAATAGGTTATCAAAAACTATTGCAGTTTTTTTATGCCTTTGGTTTACTGTTGGTTGTGGCCTTACTCGGGTTGGCGATTCTTCACCTTATACGATCAGTTTTTTAGATGAATATATTCTTGACGATAAGAAACAAATAGATGGTTATAAAATCGGTGGTTTATCGGGCATAGATTACGATGGTAATAATTTTGTCCTTATATCAGACCATTCCAAAAATCCTATCATTTATAAAACGAGTATTTTGATTGATAGCGATTCAATCCATTCCATCAAATTCAACAACACTATAAAACTGAACTGTGATTCGCTTCGTTCCTTGGATACGGAAAGCATTAGATTTCATCCTTACAAAAATCAATTTATTGTGAGTGGTGAAGGAAACATTAATAGACAACAAGATCCTGTCATTCTGCATGTTAACAATAGTGGGAGATGCATTAAATCCTATAAAGTGCCAACCTTTTTTGAAGCAAATGCTATTAACGGCCCAAGGCACAATGCCGTATTCGAAGGATTATCACTCGACTATGAAAAGACGGGTTTTTGGGTTATTAACGAGTTGCCATTAAAACGAGACGGCAAGTCACCTAAACTCTACAACACGAATTCTCCATTGCGCTTAACCCATTACAACATGAATAATTTGGAACCAGATTATCAACTGGCTTATGATTTAGACCGATTGGTTAAAGTTCCTTTTCTTCCGTTTGGTTTAAATGGTGCTACAGAAGTATTACAAATTGACGAAGATTATCTATTGGTTTTGGAAAGGGGGTTTTCAGCTGGTCACAAATCAAAAGGCAATCGGATTAAAATATTTTTAGTCAATATTTCAAATCAAGAAAACCTCTTGGACAAGTCAAGTTTTAAAACATATAAATCACAAAATCTAGAAAAGGAATTAGTTTTCGATTCAAAATCGATAAGAAAACAACTCCAATATAACTTTGTAGACAATATTGAAGGAATGACTTTCGGTCCTGATTTAGATAATGGAAATAAAAGCTTAATTTTGGTTAGTGATAACAATTTTAATGCTTTTGGAAATCAAATCAATCAATTCTTACTTCTTAAGCTATCAAAAAAATAATTTATGAGAAAATCGCTTTATTTCCTGATGCTTACAATCCTTTTATCATGTGGAAAGGATAGCAAATCTCAGAAAGCACTTCCCATTCCAGAAGGCAAAACACCAGCACCAACAACTTATTATTTAATTCGCCATGCGGAGAAAATTCGTTCGGATGTTCAGGATAAAAATCCGCAGTTAAGTGATAAAGGGTTTATGAGAACTAAATTCTGGGGAGAATATTTTAAAGATAAAAATCTTCAGAAATTTTATACGACAGATTACATGAGGACATTCCAGACTTTAATTCCCATAGTTTATCCTTATAAGGGAGATATTGAATTATACGAAGTTAAGGATAGCATGTTTACCAAAGCGTTTTGGGAAAGTACTTATGGTAAGAATACCATAATCGTTGGCCATAGCAACACCACACCAAAATTTGTAAACGAAATTATTGGTTTAGAAAAGTATGAAAATATCCCTGACAGTATAAATCACCGAGTTTACAGGTTAGAAATTAACGAAGCAGGAATTGTGGTCAGAGATACGTTTGAAAATGTGTTAGTGCCGTCTTTAGATTAACACTTCTCATTTATCTCCAAACTTTCAATTGTATTTTCAATTTTAGAAAGTAATTCTAAATCCTTGTTTTCAAACGCTTTAGAGATATTGTTTAAACTTGTGTTTTTATTCTTGGGTTTATAGTTTTTATAATCCACAAATCTAACGCCGTTTATTATCCTTTCGTTATAGGCTTCTCTAAACCGTATGCCACCGCCATTTACCACAAAACTATAGGCTAGGTAGTCTAATTTATAATCGTCTTTGGCAAACCAATAGTAGTACACATCTTGAAAATCTGTTCCTCCATTGTTTTCATCAAATTTAACCATGACATTGTGGTACACTTTTTTATTAATGGTATCTAAACCGATATAGGTTTTTTGCACAGCCTCATCATTCAGTCGTAGCGGTAATTGAATAAAGTAATTAATAGAATTCAATGATTCAGCATATTTAAAAGCAGTCGAATCTGCAAT
>JAUIFC010000244.1 GCA_030429455.1 Bacteroidia bacterium
CCCGTTCTTGCCCCTTTGGTGGCATAACGGATGGCGCATAAGGGGACAAGGGCACAAACACAACAGCCTTACATATTTTACGGAAAACCGTTAAAACTCTCAAACAACAAAGTAAAACAAGTTGCCCTTGGCTCACTTTGCGCAGGTTAGGCTATCACAGTCCCAATAGTCTTGTTCTGACTAATTATCAATCTGCTCCAGGAAGGTACGCATTTACTCAAAAATCTCAAATCCGCTATTCTATACCAATTAATTCTATATCATAAACCAATGTGGTATTAGGTGGAATTGTATCAGTACCTTCTTTTCCATAGCCGAGATCGGGCGGTATAATCACTGTCCATTTACTACCAACTGACATTAAAGGAAGTGCTTCTTGCCAACCTTCTATTACAGAATAAAGGTGATAAATTTCTGGAGCATTTTCCGACTCGAAAAAAACATATCCATCAAGAGTGTATGCTTTATAATATACCTTTACCTTGTCTGCTCGAGTCGGAGATCTTCCATTACCTTTTTTATTAATTTTATATTTCAATCCACTTGGAAGAGTTGTAAATCCAACTGTGGTGTCTTTTTTTGTGTTGACTGTGTACTGCATCAGCTCTTCTGTAGTTAATTCATCAAGGATTGAATGTGTCTTAACAATGATTTTTTTTACTCTATAGTCAGGCCTAAGTACTCCCACGGAATAGAGAATTTTTTTACTTTGATTGCTACCAAGATAGTATGAATATTTTTTAGGGTTAATCAGAGTATGTGTTTTATCATACCTTGCCATCATATTATTAAAGCCCCTCTGTGCATCTAATAAATTATCACTAAACATAGCAAGAACAAATATTTCTCCTTGTTTTGACATAGCACTGATTATCAAACATTGACCTTTAATTATTTTAGATCCAAGGTTCATAACATCAATCAACAATGCTTGATTAAAAGATTGATTTATTTCCTCAGTTACTTTCACAAGAATTGAATCTTGGCCAATTTTTACCTTTTGGTCTTTACCTACTTCAATAGGAACATCTTGAGTATGATCAGTTTGGCATCCGAAAGTCAAGAATATCAGAGCAAAAGTGACAAAGAGAAGTTTTAATGTTTTAATGTCAATTTTTTTAATATTCAAATTGGAAATCCTTCCCATATCTATTTTTACGCCTAAAACTCGATTTTTATTGGCCTAACGGACTGCGGCTAACCGGGGCCAGGGCCCAAACACACAGACCATAATCGATTTTACGAAAACTCGTTAACATTCCCAAACTTCAAAGTAAAACAAGCCGCCCTTGGCTCCGGTTGAGCCGCTTGTTATGGCACCTCTTTTGTGAAAACTCCGAAACTATTAAAACTTTCGAAAATATTTGTTTACAAATCTGACTAAATTGCCAAATATAGATGGTTTGATTCAACGATTCCACAAAACCAATAATGACATAAACACTCGCTGCCATACACTTTGGATTTCATACTTTTCGAAGATTTACAATTACAGTGCACAATAGTGAACCTGGAACTTTAGAAACACTTATTATTTACGAATTTCTTACAATTTTTTGTGAAAAAGAAAGCCTGAAAACTTTAGCGGGCAGCCATTTGTTTACCACCCAATTGCCTGAACTAAAGAAGTGCTTTTTCCCTTTTCTACCCGTTCTTGTCCCTTTAGGTGGCATAACGGACGGCGGTTAACCGGACCCAAGGGCATTAACACACTGACCATATAGAATTTTACAAAATTCTTTAAAAACAGAAAACATCAAAGTAAAACAAGCTGCCCTTGGGTCCGGTTGAACCGCTTGGTTAGCAGCAGCTTTTAAAAGTAAACTTGCTATACATATCTACATTTTATTTTTCGACTAGTTCTGATTTTAACAAATAACTTTCATACTCTGGATATTTATCCCTTTCAACACCTTCAAAATACTGCTCTGTTAGTTTAAAAACTGGGCGACCGGCTAAGTCCGCAGCAACGAGCGATTGAAATGAATAGGCTTTATTCTTAAGCTTTAGCAATACTTTAGTTTTAACAATATCGACAATGTTCCCCCCGGCTAATACGTGTGCTTCATAGCTATCAATTGAATATTCCAAATTCATTTTGTGCGCAAGTGTTAAAGCAGTAGCCATATCAGTGGTCAATGATTTACGCATCAACATACCTAATATCCTGGAAAAACTAATCGGCACTTTTGCTGATTTTAGAACAATCACGTTTGCAATCGACATTTCACCCCACACAACTAAATAATAATAAAACATTTATAGTAAACTTCATTATAACCGGCGATTTTTGCTACTTTTGATATATAATGAATAGCATCCATATCCGTATTTTTATCTGCTATGATTAAAAGCTTGGGCCTTGGGGATTTGTAATAGGAATTATAAATCATATGAGCTAATTGATCGTAGTTAAATATTGTCTCACCATCAATGACAATTACATTCTTCTCATTTATCCATATTTTTAGGTAAGGGCCATCTGCGATCAAATATGCGCTCTTAGCATCTGGTATTTCTACTCCAAGCCAATCAAAATGTCGTGGTCCTATCACCCCCATTGATACTTTGGCCATGGTTATACAAAATATCAAGAAAGTAAAGAGCCAGAATGTATGGACTAATTTCCAATAACGGATTCTCTTTTGTTTATGACTTGGGCGATATCTATCAAATCGTGACTCATATCGATTCTCACATTTATATTGATAAAGTGTTTTCGGTAAATAAATCCAAGCCATCTTTTTCAAACCATTTTTTATCTTTGCTGCTAACGGACCGCGCATAAGGGGACAAGGGCACTTGCACACAATCTTTGCAAGATTTTACTGAAAATCATTAAAACTCCCAACCCTCAAAGTAAAACAAGTTGCCCTTGGCTCCGATTGATGCGCTTTGTTAGGCAAACCTTGGATTATAATTAATCAGGAAAAGATCTGAGGCTTTTCTAATCCTGATTAGATTCTATTTATATTCTCCGGGCTGGATGTTGTAATAATTCAGTAATCTATAAAGCCTCCTAGCACTAATTCCTAATCGTTTGGCAGATTTACCTACAACCCCTCGTTCTTCTTCAAGTATGGCAATTACCTTATTATACGAAATCTTTTTACCTGAGAATTTACTGCTTTCAGGTTTTTGATTACTTTGACTTAGTTGAGGAATGCTATAACTATTTATTGTTTCACAAATTTCTTTTATAGCTTTCTTGACATCCCCATTAGTCATATCAAGCCATTGAATATCTCTAAGTAACGGCGGAACTTCTGCCGGTTTTAACAAAATTGGAAGAATAGTTGCACCACTCTCACCATAGACCTGCTTCATAAGTGCAATCTGAAGCTCTTTCTGAGCCCATCCTTCCTTCACTGAATCAGGTGAAATAAAGAATAATATAAAATTTGCCGAGTCCAAACCACGCTCAACTTCTCTAATCCAGTTATCCCCAACCTTAAGACTTGATTCATCAAACCAGACTTGTAATCCTTCATCTGAAAGTCCTTTTGCAACTTTTCTTACGATCTCAATATCTGAACTCGCATAACTTAGAAATACACGACTTCCAAGATTTTGTTTATCTGAGATTGTTGAAAAGATAGCACGACGAATTGAAGACAATAAAGCACCTTCTGTTACCCCCTTTTTTAATCCTTCATTTAATAAGTCAGAAATTTCCTCGATTATTTTTACTGGTGATGTTTTTTGTGCATCCTCTTTTTCTTGAATAACCGTCTCAAGATCACTAATTGTTCTTCCTAAATCTGCAGCAACTTGAACAGCAATATCATGATTACCTTGAAAGTTTGCTACTGTGTGACGGCTATTGAGTTTTTCTTTCCATTTTTCGAGTAGATCAAGTTTATGCGGATCACGTTCCATATCTTTCGGAAGGATTGGAACATTCTCATCTCTCATATATACTAAACATGGTTTTTTATATTTAATTGCCTCGTTGTATTCTGCTTCAGAATATGAGATACCTAATTCAGATACTATACTTCCATATCGATGTCCAATAATAACAATTAGAATATTACTTCGGCGAACTTCAGCAAGGCATGTTTCTATAGGCTGATTTGAACGAGCTCCAAAGAATTCCATCGAATCATGCGCAAGTTGCAAACGGCGAATTGCATCCATAACACTTTCTCGTTCTTTGCTTAAATCGCTGTATGTACTGCAAATAAATACTGTGATATTAGATTTCATAGTTTTCCTAATTATGATCTTTTAGTATTTCTTTTTGCCTAACGGACTGCGGCTAAGGGGGCAAGGGCTCAAACACGCTGTCCATAAATAATTTTACGACAATTCGTTAACATTCCCAAACTTCAAAGTAAAACAAGCCGCCCTTGGCTCCGGTTGAGCCGCTTTGTTATGGCACCTGTGTTGTGAACACTTCGAAA
>JAUIFC010000245.1 GCA_030429455.1 Bacteroidia bacterium
CCAATATTTTGGATGCCATTGCCAACGGAACCACAGAAGGATTAAAATTGGCCCTAAACGTGGGTGCCATGCTCTTGGTCTTTGTGGCCTTTATTGCCATGATCAATGGTATTTTAGGCTGGGTGGGCGACTGGAGCACTCTCAACAATTGGATTGCAGC
This sequence comes from Bacteroidia bacterium, assembly GCA_030429455.1. Classification (GTDB taxonomy): domain Bacteria; phylum Bacteroidota; class Bacteroidia; order Flavobacteriales; family Flavobacteriaceae; genus Psychroflexus. The sequence goes on from JAUIFC010000245.1 coordinate 161, forward strand.
CAATTCACCATACAACAGTTTTTCGCTTGAAGCCATTTTGGAAGGCGACGATCGAGAGATTTTCAGTGCAAGCTCAGGTAACGAAGCCTTAAAACTTGCCATAAAAAACGATTTTGCATTAATTCTATCCGATGTTCAAATGCCTGGAATGGACGGCTTTGAAATGGTTGAAATTCTGCGTTCCAATCCGAAGAAGAAACACATACCTATCATATTTGTAACCGCGATAAGCAAGGAAGAAAAGTACGTCCATAAAGGTTACAGCGAAGGAGCCGTAGACTATCTCTTTAAACCTTTGGATGCCAGCATTGTTAGAGCCAAAACAGAAGTATTTATTGCTTTGTACAAGCAACGCATGCAACTCAAATTACAAACTAAGCAATTAAAATCGCTCAATGAGCAAAAGAACAGGTTCATTGGAATGGCTGCTCATGACCTAAGAAATCCTTTAGGTGTTTTGCAGTATTTCAGCAAGGTGTTTTTGGACGAAGCTAAAGATATGCTCACGCCAGAGTTTTACCAACATATGGAAATCATGCATTCGTCAACAAACTTTATGATGAATATGGTGAATGAACTTTTGGACATCACAAAAATTGAATCTGGCACATTTACTCTTACCAAACAAAACGTCAATCCTGAAGAACTCATTCATGAAGCCGTGGCGATAAATCAGATTTTTTCAAGTAAAAAGAATATTACCATCGAAGCTCATATCGATGGGCAATTACCTGAAATGATGTTGGATTATGGAAAAATAACACAAGTACTAAATAATTTAATCGGAAATTCCATTAAATATTCCAAGCCAGATTCGAATATATTAGTCCATGCATACGCCAATGAGGAGGTAATTATTATAGAAATAATTGATAATGGGCAAGGCATTCCAGAAAACGAAATTGACAAATTATTTCAACCATTTCAGACCACATCGGTTAGAACAACAGCAGGAGAAAAAAGCACAGGTTTGGGCTTAACAATCGCTGCCAAAATGGTAGAGGCTCACGAAGGACAGGTATCGGTAAAAAGCAAACTTGGAGAAGGCAGTACCTTTACTGTAGAGCTTCCTATAGTCACAAGCATCGAGGTTGTTGCCAAGCCATCTTCACTCAATGCCCTAAGCCACGCCTACGAGGGATATCGTGAGATTTTGGTTTGCGAAGACGACCTTATTCTTCAAATGCTCATGAAAAATGTTTTACAGGTTTTCGATGTCAAAGTTCACTTTGCGAACAATGGTAAAGAAGGATTGGAACTGTTAAAAAAGAACCCAAAAATCGATCTTTTGTTCACAGACCTCAACATGCCTGTCATGGGCGGAATCGAACTTATTGCTGAAATCAAAAAACAAAATCTTGAATTGGATATCGTCGTCCTTACAGCTACATTAACGGACGAAGTTGTGGAACAAAGTAAAAACTCAGGTTCTCAAATTTGTCTTGAAAAACCAATAAGTCGTTCTGTATTGAAAGAGATTTTAAAAGAAAAAATCTCCAAAACCAAGGAATAAATTCTTAACAAAATACCTCTTTTGTATCCCTTGATGCTTAAGATTGGTTTCAAACAAAAAGCTTTATTTTAAATCAAGGCTTTAAGCTTTTGATTTTGAGAATTCTTTCAGCCTTAAAAGGCCTATTGAACAGCGTAAAAAATGCATAACAACAAGATTTTTGTATCTTCACAAAAAAGTGTTCTGCCGTTTGTGATTTGAAATTGCTGTAAAAGAAATTGATGATTTTTTTCAATATATAAAACAGAAAAATAAAGCATGGCCATTGCTACGGTTTCTATTGGTGTTGCAGTAAAAAGCAAAAAAGGGTAATTTATTACAGTAATTTCAAGCTATTAATGGTGTTGTCAACAAATTTCCTCATTGCTAGACATTAACGGCAAGATAAATTTATACAAATGGAAAATGCATTAGAAATATTTTTAAGCAGTTCGCTTATTGCAACCATCATTTCTGCTAGTGTTGCCTTTCTCTTTCATAAAAGAAAAGAAAGGTATAATGCAGAAATCAAAAGAGAATTTGAAAGCCTTTCTCAAGTAAGCAACAATTACTTCGAATGGAAAAAAAAGACGGTTGGACTTCTAGGTAAAGTTTACATTCACTTGAACCGTAGTCAAAAAGCATTTCAGAATAAATATTCAAAGCTGAAAACCTACGACCCTTATTTTGAAGACGAAATAATGTTTACATCTAACAAGTTGATCAGAGATTTGTTGATCGAAAATGCAGATAACATTCCTCCGAATCTGCTTGAAGAAGCCTCAAAGCTCATCGAACATTACGACGCATGGCTTATCAAATATCATAAATTGCGTAAAATTGAGATGGATACGACGACTGTTCAGATATATGTCGGTCCGGATGGTTTTCGCTTTCCAGAACAGGCAGAAGAAAAATTTAAATCCAGCTATATCGAACTGTTTAATAACATTACTAAAAATTCCGAATCAGCTGACAAATCGCTTCCTTAGACTATTTCCAAATCACAATTTAACTCAGCATTATTTATTTTCACTCTAACTTAAACGTTTTAATCCAATAAAATTAAGGTTTAGCATACTATTTTTTACAATTTTCAACACTATTCTTGTTGCTCAAACGGAATTTTACACAACCGATGGCAAAAACAGAATAACAAAAGTCGAATTAGACAAAATGCTTTCGGAAATGAAAGAAAAATACTCGAAAGCATTGTCCATAGACATGTTTATAGACTTTGAGGTGACAGAAACTAAAAAATCGAAGATTCCATAATTAACAAAATACAACTTAACATTATGGACAAACGAACGCTTGAAGCCAAAAAGAAAAACAGGTTATACCAACTTAGGTCAAAGCTTTCCTGATTTCGATTTAAAATCCTTAGATGGCAAATCTTTTAGTTTAGATCGCTTGAAAGGCAAACCGACGATGATAAACTTTTGGTTCACGCAATGTCCACCTTGTATAGACGAGATGCCGGTTTTAAATGGAATAAAAGAAAAATACAAAGAGGACTTAAATTTTGTTTCAATTACTTACGAGAAAAAGGATGATGTCGAGAAGTTTCTCAAGAAATTTACTTTTAAATTTACACATCTAACAGATGCCCGAGATTTCACAGACCAATTAGGGATAACATCTTATCCAATGAATTTATTTTTAGATAAAAATGGAATTTTACAGTATGTGAAGGGTGGAATTCCTTATGAAAGTACAGATGGCGAAGAATTAAAGATTGGTGAAGGAAATGAAATCATCGAAATCATTGAAAAATTAAAATCATAAAAACGTGTAATATTGAGTTTTAATAAAATAAAGAAGACTAGGAAAGTATAAGCTAATCTAGTTGAATTTTTACTTAGGGTCTGCCTTTGGTGTATACTATTGGCGCAAAGCCAAAAAGGAAAACTTATAGGAATCATATCTTTACCTAATCGATTAAGCTCAATTTAGAAAATCACTATCTTGGTGTGTTACAAAAAGCACTGGAATGTATTTTAAGCATAAAACGGTTTAAACTACATCATAGGTGTAAAACTTCAATCCAAATCTGGCTTTCCTTAGCTGAAGCATCTCATTAGTGATAAGAAATATGACAAAAGGCATATTTATAATGGTTTAGTCTTTATTTCAAAACTATTCCAATCCAAAAATTTTACTTTTAAAAATTATTTAGGCATCGAACAAATAGTTTTCAAGAATAGTATTTATTAAAATGGAACAAAGACAAATTGAAATTTTAGCACCTGTAGGATCGTACGAATCACTTACTGCAGCCATAAAAGCCGGCTGTAACAGTGTCTATTTTGGAATTGAACAACTCAATATGCGTGCGCGTTCTTCTATCAATTTTACTTTAGAAGATTTGGAAGAAATCAGTAAAATCTGTAAAAAGAAATCAATTAAGTCTTATCTCACTTTAAACACAATTTTATACAGTCATGACATTAGTTTGATGAAATCAATTGTTCATCATGCTCAAAAACACGGTATAGATGCTATCATCGCTTCGGACCATGCTGTCTTGTCCTATTGCAAATCTGTTGGAATGCCCTTGCATATTTCCACTCAACTGAACATCACCAATGTCGAAACAGTAGAGTTTTATGCCTCTTATGCCGATGTCATGGTACTTTCTAGAGAATTAAGTTTGAGACAAGTTTCGGAAATATCCAAAGAAATTAAAAGAAGAAACATTCAAGGTCCTAGTGGTAAACTCGTCAAACTAGAGGTTTTTGCACATTGTG
>JAUIFC010000246.1 GCA_030429455.1 Bacteroidia bacterium
ACAAGTTTTTGTAAAATCGATTATGGTCTGTGTGTTAATGCCCTTGCCCCCTTAGCCGCAGTCCGTTATACCACTTTTAAATTAAGGAGCTCACTATCTAACTAATGGATGCAAAAATCAAGTTCGTAATCATCGGTAGCGGAAACATCGCAAATACATATGTTTCAGCAATTCAGAAAATTGAGAGAGCTGAAGTAGTCGGAGTGTTATCAAGAAATCTAAATAAACCCTCAAATTACAATAATCTCCCTTCATTTCAAACATTACAGGAAATCGATCTGGCTTTTGACGCTGTAATTGTTTGCACACCAAATGGATATCATCATATAGGTGCAATTGAAGCCGCATCATTGGGAAAACACGTGCTTTGCGAAAAACCAATAGATATTTCTCTAGAATCGATTGATAAGATGATTGATGCTTGCAAAGAAAATAAGGTAAAGCTAGGTGTGGTTTATCAAAGAAGATTTAGCTCTGATAATCCAATTGTAAAAAAACTAATCGATGAAAACAAAATTGGTAAAATATTTTCAGTAGATTTGGCTATTAAAAATTATCGGGATGAAAATTACTATAATTCCGCTGCTTATCGTGGTACATATAAAATTGATGGCGGAGGGCCATTTATCCAGCAAGCCTCTCATTATATTGACTTATATTATTGGTATTTTGGTAAGCCTGTAAAGCTAGTTAGTAAGCTAGCTACTTTCGTTCATAATATAGAAGTTGAAGACCATGGCGCTGTTATCTGCTTACACGATTCAGGAATGATTGGAACAATTACAGCTTCAACGGCAACAAAGCCAGGATTCCCGGCAAAAATGGAGATTTATTCTGATAAAGGATATCTTATACTAGAGAATGACATAATTACTCATTGGGATATTGATGGTTTGGAGAATCCATCAAAACTAACGAATGGAAATACACATACAGGGTCTTCAAATCCATTCGTTAATGATACAACAAATCATGAATATCTTATAAAAGATTTTATTGATTCAATTAAGGCAGATAAAGACCCTTTAATTACGGGTGAGTCTGCTAAAAATGCGACTGAAATAATTTTAGATATTTATAAGAATCAATTTTAGGTTATTAATAATTCGTCGGTGGTATAACAAAGCGCATCAACCGGAGCCAAGGGCAGCTTGTTTTACTTTGAGGTTTGGGAGTTTTAACGAAAGTCAGTAAAATATCGTAGGGATTGTGTGTAAGTGCCCTTGTCCCCTTATGCGCAATCCGTTAGTGGGCTCAAAAGAGAATGCAATATGAGACTAATAGTTTTTGTTTTACTCTGCATATGTCTAAATCTTTATTCCCAAAATACAACAAGCAGATATATCACATTATCTTGGGGGAAGAATGCCAATGAATTAAGGTCTATTAAGGATGATTTTGTATATGGACCGGAACATTTTCAAGTTTTAGAAAATGGCTTATGTTTTATAATGGACATTTACCCTGGAAGTTTGAAAGCCTTCGATGATAATGGAAAATTAGTAAGGCATTATAAAGATTCGGAAGGTCGAGGTTATATAAATTTTTTCGTTCTTAAAGATGGCCGTATTCTTATCAAGAATGACAAATCAACTATATTTATGGATGAATCGGGAGCTTCACTAAAAAGGTTTTCTAACTTTAAATATCCAGGAATAAGCATTGGGAAAGTAAGCGAATCGGATGATCATCTTTTTTTAATCTCTTCATTAGGATATGTCTATGTGTTTCGAAAAGATATGGAGGCGCCTGTCCAAGAATTTAGCACTAGCTTTCTAAGTAAGAAATTCGGTTTGGTTAATATTTTTCGCGACCAGATATTTTGCTTGCAGATAAATAAGCAAAATAAGAAAGATGTAAAAATTAGATCAATTACGTACCAACCTGATGTGGCATTAAATAAGTTGCTTAGCAAAGCTTCCATTAGAAAGATTAATGTGGAATCTATATTGTTAAGATTGATTGGAATGGACAAATATGGTAATGTCTATATGACAGGAGAAGCTTATTCTCCTTATAATCGAATCATTTATAAGCTTGATTCAGAATTAAAATTAATTGGTCAAAAGAAGATCTTGAATTCACTTCATCATTATATGGATAATAGTATTGTAGTGTCACAGTCTGGAGATATTTATATTGCCAACTCGGATAAAAATGAATTTTGGATTGATAAGATTTCAGGTCGGGTTTTTGATTAAATATTCTGTTTTTTTCAAGTAAATATGGTGTTACAGTATCCGCCCTCTAACAAAGTGTATCAACCGGAGCCAAGGGCAGCTTGTTTTACTTCAAGGTTTGGGTGTCTTAAGTAAAACCTGTAAAAATTTTGTAAGGTTAGCGTGTTTGTGCCCTTGTCCCCGTTATCCACAATCCGTTATACCACATGCGTGGAAAACTCATTGGTAGCATCGCCGTAGTTTTTGAAAATTATAGAAAAAGCAGTTTTCAAAATTCAATTTAAAGTCATGCGAATTTATGATGTTATTGTGGAACGCACTTTCAAAAACTACTGGCTCAGTGGTTTTCATGATTTAAGGAGTGTCGAGGATGGGCTGCCTCGGAAAATCCGTGCCGGTCTATTGCCTGTTTAATAACTCTGTTTTAAGCATTCCAGGTTGAGTTTTCACATAAGGTTCAAGTCGGTTAATTCCTTTTTGCAAAATTCCTTCGAAAGAACGATATTCAATTATACGCAGCCGAGTGTTTACAAAACTATTGGGTTTTTAGCATGATACGAAACGCTGGAATTCGTTTAACTACTGGTTTAGCGTGTTGTCAATGGTTGTGCTATAACAACGCGGCTCAACCGGAGCCAAGGGCAGCTTGTTTTACTTTGTCGTTTGGGAGTATTGAAAAATATCTGTAAAATTTGATAAGGATTGTGTGTTGGTGCCCCCGGCTCCGGTTAGCCGCAGTCCGTTAGCCGGTCAATAAGAATATAGAAATAGTTTAGCATGGAAAATGAACCAAATTCAAGAAATGAAACTATTAGAAATACACGAGACAATCGTAAACTATCTCTTAAAATTTTGATCCTCGGTATTTCATTTGTCGTATTAAGCTTTGTAATAATTATCTTAACTATTTTATCAGTGTCTGATAATCAGCCTGGGGAAAGTCACTCATTTCTATACAAGATGCTTTTTAAAATTTTTTGGGTCATTTTTATTACAGGTGCTGCATTGATAATCTATAGTATGGTTGCTTTATTTTTAGGCGCAAAACCAGATATCGATAAACTGTTTCCAAGTTAGTAAAATGAGATAGTGACTGAATATGAGCACTTTATGCATTAATCATCCTGAAGAGAAAAGTGATCGAATCTGTCGAGTATGCAGGAAATTCATATGTGATAACTGTTTTTCAAAATATGAAATTCGAAAAGGGCGAAAAAGAATAGGGTTTTGTTCTTCGGATTGCTATGACAATTATCAGAATAGAATGCGAGGAATCAGAAATAAAAATCGAGCAAAATCCTTTAAATACTTTTTCTATGGTTTTGTAAGTATTGCAATAAGTTTGATGATTCTTTTTATTACAACGATTTGGGAACCAGATATTTCAGGAAGTGTAATGTCGGAAGTCCTGGGAAGAATACTTGTAAATATATGGTTATTCTTTTTCTGTGGTGGAGTCATTCTTATTCTATATGGCCTATTTGCACTAATAAATGGGGAGAATCCTGACAATTTTAAAAACCCTATTACAGATCGGGATCAAATAGTATAAATAAGTGCCAATAGTCGTCCCCGGCTAACAAAGTGCATCAACCGGAGCCAAGGGCAGCTTGTTTTACTTTGAAGTTTGGCAGATTCAACAAAATTGGGTAAAATCGTTTCAGGACAGAGTGTTTGTGCCCTTGTCCCCTTATGCACAGTCCGTTATGCCACCAAAGGGGCAAGAACGGTTAGAAAAGGGAAAAAGCACTTCTTTTGTTCCTGAAATTTAGGTGGAAAATAAATGGCTGCCCGCTAAAGTTTTCAGGCTTCCTTTTTTCACGAAAGATTGTAAGAAATTCGTAAATAATGAGTGCTTCTAAAGTCCCGGGATCAATATGGTGCAGAATAATTGTAAATCTTTTAAAAGTTCGCAATCCGAAGTGCAGGGCAGCGAGTGTTTACGGCACTATTGGTTTTGTCGAAGCGTTGAATCAGTGCATCGTTCTTTAGCAAATTGGTCTGGTTTGTTAACAAATGATTACAAAAATTTTGATACTTTCGAAGTGTTCACAACACAGGTGCCATAACAAAGCGGCTCAACCGGAGCCAAGGGCAGTTTGTTTTACTTTGATGCTTGGGATTCTTAACGAGTTTTTGTAAAATCGATTATGGTCTGTGTGTTAATGCCCTTGCCCCCTTAGCCGCAGTCC
>JAUIFC010000031.1 GCA_030429455.1 Bacteroidia bacterium
GAGTATCCCAATGTGATATGATTTATACAATATTACTAATATTTGAAAACATCATAGCAAAAATACTACATTTGCACTTGGTTACATAATTTTATGAAATACCTTATATTAATTTTTACATTTCTGGTTAGTTATACTCTTCTAGCGCAAGATAGGCCTCAATTAAGAAGGAATCAAAATACTAATAATACCAACAATACCAATGTCGATCAAACTCAATCTGTAAAAGAAACAAAGGAAAGACCACCGATTGACCAGTACAAAATCATCAATCACAGAAACGATACCATTACAGCCGATACAAGTCTGTACATTCAAAAAGAATACAAATACAATTACATCAGGAAAGACGATTTCGAATTACTGCCTTTTCATAATTTAGGGCATACCTTCAATAGCTTGGGTTACGATTTTAGCGATGTGTTTTTAAGGCCTCAATTTGGAGCCCAAGCAAGACGATTTGTGTACATTCGAGATGAAGATATCAATCAGTTTTATGTGCCCACGCCTTATACGGACATATTGTTTAGAACGACATTTCAGCAAGGGCAAATTGTAGATACACAGTTCGCTAGTAATTTTACCGATAGGTTTAATTTTTATATTGGTTATAAAGGGATAAGATCATTAGGAAACTATCAAAACAGTTTGGCTTCCAATGGCCATTTTAGGATTGGAGTGTCGTACAATACTGAAAATGATAGGTATTACATGAACACTCATTTTTCCTCTCAAGATATTTTGAATGAAGAAAATGGTGGTTTAACCGAAACGGCAAGACAACAGTACGTCGATGCTGTTGAAGAATTTCAAAACAGAGCCAATTTGGCAGTTCAGTTTGAAAATGCCGAGAACTTTTTTCTAGGAAGACGCTTTTTGCTAAATCAACACTACAAGCTCAAGAAGGGAAACGACTCCACACAAAATGGACAGCTTCGTATAAACCATAAACTGCGGATTGAAGACAAAGAATTTTCGTATCAACAATCTGTAGCGTCACCAGTATTTGGAACGGCTCTTGAAAACCAAAACCTGAATACGCAAGTGCAATTTCAAGATTTCACAAATACCTTAGGCGTGTCCTACAGAATCAATCCACTTGGCACTTTTGAATTTAATGTATCCCATAGCGATTACAATTATGGTTATCAATCGGTTTATATTATTGACGAAAATACTATAGTGCCAAACCGACTGATTGGTGATATTATTGCCGTTGGCGGAAGTTATCGCGGCAGTGTCGGAAAATTTAAATTAGAAGGCGATATCAGGTACAATCTCGTTGGGGATTTTGAAGGCAACTATTTAAAAACACGAGCTTCTTATGTGTTTAATAAAGATCTGAAGGCTAATGCTCAATTAAATATAAACTCTAGAGCGCCAAATTATAATTTTTTGTTGCACCAGAGCGATTACCAAAATTACAATTGGTCAAATAATTTTGAAAATGTAAATACCCAGTTTTTTCATGCTGAATTAAATTCTAAAAAATATGGTGATGTTGAAGCATCCATCACTCAAATTCAGAATTATGCCTATTTTGGTTTTAGAGACAACCCGGACGATTCTTCCAGTGCTGATAGTTTAGTTTCCCCTTTTCAGCATAATGGAGAAGTTCGATATGTAAAATTGAAGTACAAGAAAACGCTTAATTACGGAAAGTTTTCTTTGGCAAATACAATCATGTACCAAATGGTTACTAATGGCGACGATGTCTTTAGAGTGCCAGATTTGGTCACGAGGCAATCCTTGTTTTACACAGATAGATGGTTTAAAAAAGCCTTGTTTCTTCAAACAGGTTTTCATTTTAAATACTTTACAGGCTTTAATGCCAATGCTTACGACCCAGTTTTAGCTGAATTTGTTGTGCAGGATTTTGAAGAATTGGATGATTTTTATACCATCGATTTTTTCTTTAACATAAAAGTGAGGCAGGCAAGGATTTTTTTTAAATATGAAAACGTCAACACTCTTTTTGAAAACAATACGAGTTTCTCGGCGCCATTTTATCCTTACAGAGATGCAGTTATCAGATTTGGCTTGGTCTGGAATTTCTTTTTGTAAACATTGGAATTTGTTTAATAAAATTTAACTTAACATCTCTTTATTTTTGACCCTTAAAGCAAAAAATTATGAAAGGCGTATTAATGGTAAATCTTGGGTCACCAAAATCCACAGATCCTAAAGATGTAAAAACCTATCTCGGCGAGTTTTTAATGGACGAAAGGGTCATCGATTTGCCATATATTTTAAGAGCTATTTTGGTGAAAGGCATTATCTTAAACACAAGACCAAAGCAATCGGCGAAAGCCTACAAGAAGATTTGGTGGGAAGAAGGATCTCCGCTTATTGTACTTTCTGAAAGATTACAAGCCAAAATTGACGATTATACCCAAGTTCCAATCGCATTGGCTATGCGTTATGGTCAACCTTCGATTAAGAATGGTTTACAAGAGCTGCATGACAAAGGTGTAGATGAGGTCTTGTTGCTGCCATTATACCCACAATTTGCAATGGCTACGACAGAAACAATTTTGGTGTTGGCCGAAGAACTGAGAAAGGAGCATTTTTCGAACATGACATTTACAACTGTTCCTCCTTTTTACAACCATCCTGACTACATCAATGTGTTGTCAAAAAGCATTTACGAGAGCATTAAGGATTTGGACTATGACCATTTGTTATTCAGCTATCATGGTGTTCCAGAGCGACACATTAGAAAAAGTGATATCACAAAATCGCATTGTAAAATAGACGGCAGCTGTTGCTCGACACCTTCACCAGCACATCAATATTGCTACAGGCATCAGTGTAAGGAAACGACTAGATTAGTCGCGGAAGCATTGAATCTTAAAGAAGGCACTTACAGCACATCCTTTCAATCCAGATTAGGTTTTGATCCATGGTTAAAACCTTACACGGATAGAACGATAGAAAAATTGGCCATTGATGGCGTGAAAAATATGGCCATTGTCACGCCAGCATTTGTTTCGGATTGCTTAGAAACGCTTGAAGAAATAGCCATGGAAGGTGAAGAAATTTTTCATGAAAATGGAGGGAAAGACTTTACATTTATTCCATGTTTAAATGATAGAGAAGATTGGGTGAAAACTTTAAGCCGATGGATAGACGAATGGGCTATCCATGAAGTTGCTAAGACGCCTGCCACATGAAAGGCTTGAGCTCAAGCGAATTAGGCGAAAAATCTATTACTTCCTTATTGATTAAACAATCTGTACCAGCATCGATAGGCATCTTAGTGATGTCTATCAATATTTTGGTAGATACCATATTAGTTGGCAATTGGATTGGTTCTGTGGCCATCGCAGCGATTAATGTGGTTTTGCCCGTTTCTTTCTTTATTGCCGCTTTGGGCATGGCTATCGGAATTGGTGGATCTTCAATTATTTCTAGGGCTTTAGGCGCCAATAATAAAGAAAAAGCCCTGACAACTTTTGGAAATCAAATTACGATAACTCTACTTCTTACAGTTAGTTTGGTTGTTGTAGGCTTATTTTTTATGAACGATTTGATTCCAGCTTTTGGAGGTAAAGGTAAAATTTTCGAACCTGCGAAGATTTATTATCAAATTGTCCTTTATGGGGTTCCATTGTTGGCCTTATGCATGATGGGAAATACCGTTATTCGAGCAGAAGGGAAACCAAAATTTGCGATGATTGCTATGATTATTCCCTCTGTGGGAAATTTGAGTTTAGACTTTATCTTAATAAAGGGTTTTGATATGGGAATGCACGGTGCTGCATTGGCAACGACTGCTTCTTATGCCTTGTGCTTGAGCTATATATTGTATTTTTTCCTTTCAAAACATTCTGAACTCAAAATAAGTATATCTCATTTTGGTTTAAATAAAATCATTCTTAGAGAAATTTCAGAGTTGGGTTCTGTATCTCTGGCAAGACAAGCTGTCGTTAGTGTCACCTATTTAATTCTAAATAATATATTATTCAATCTTGGTGGTGAGGCCAGTGTAACTACTTACGGTATAATTTCGAGAATGCTGATGTTTGCCTTATTTCCAGTTGTTGGTATGACGCAAGGATTTCTCCCGATAGCAGGCTATAATTACGGGGCGAATTTAAAAGAAAGAGTAAGGGAATCTATTATCAAAGCCATATTGTATGCGTCTGCTTTAGGACTTTTGGTGTTTGTAAGTATTATGATTTTTGCAGAACCAATCGCAAGAACTTTTACAAATGATTTGAGCATTGTTTCTAAAACATCTACAGCCATGCGATGGGTGTTTGCGGCCACGCCGATAGTTTCGATACAGCTTATTGGATCGACCTATTTCCAAGCCATTGGAAAAGCCAGACCAGCTTTTTTACTTACGCTTACCAGACAAGGCTTCTTTTTTATCCCTTTGATTCTTATTCTACCTCGTTTTTATGATGAATTTGGGGTATGGGTTTCCTTTGCTCTTGCCGATGTACTTTCTACAATTGTCACTGCTTATTTTTTGGATAGAGAAGTAAGACGTACCTTGCTTGTGGAATAAAAAAAGGGTAGAATTAATATTCTACCCTAAAACATTTTTTCAGTAAATGATTCTACTATTTAGGATCTAAAATGTCATTTATTCGTTCTATTAAATCTTGAATGTGATATCTTGTCATTCTGTCGCTACTTCCTCCTACAGAATTTCTTAAGCTTCTTCTTAGCGTCGTTAATTCGGCTCTAACAATAGCTCGGATATCAGAGTTCTCAACATCGATATTACTTCTGCTGATAAATCTTCTAAAACGTGCCGGAAGTGGTGATTGTTCTTGAGTCATTACATCATGAAGTCTTGACACGTAGGTTCTTTGAAGATTTCTTCTGGGACGAGTAATCTTTCTTCCTCTGCTTAATTCGCTAAACAAGCCTTTTCTCAGGTCTGTCATCATCTCTAATGGTGTATAAGCATCTTTATTTAGCTCTTCGTTTTCCATCATTCTTGCGAAACGACCAAAATCCAAAAGACTGTTCAATGTTCCTTCTTGAAGATTACGAAGTTGTTCCAAATAACCATCATATTGAATTTTATTGAAAATTTCTTCATCCAACATCCATTCTGGTGTTTTGAACAACTGTTCGTTCAAGAATTTCATAGCTCTTACTTGTTTGTCTCTAGGTGTATGGGTATAAACAGCACCTTCTTGGTCGTATGTTTTGTAATCTTCGTACACACCACCAATATTTGCGGTAACATGCCCCATATATCTTCTGTATTGTCCAACAACTTGGTTGTATAAATCATCCAAATCCTGGTAGTCTTTTCCATCTTCCGCTGTCCATTCGATCAGGTTAGGGACAATACGTTTAAGATTTTTTATGCCGTATTCACTAGCTTCCATGCTGTCGTCACCAATATCTTCAGTCTGAGAACTCGGGTCAATAACACCGCCAATTTGTTGACGACCAAATCTGTACACACGATTTCCGGCTTTTTCTTTTATCCATTGGTTTAGGATTTCTCTTTCTTCTTGTGGTGTTTTATCCAAAATGGGTTTATAACCCCACTTGATTGAATATTTATCATAAAGTCCAATATTTGGCATTAAAGCCACATCGCCATCTTCTGGTTGTGCAACATAATTAAATCTTGCATAATCCATAATAGATGGTGCAGTTCCATTCTTTTTAGTGAATTCAGGATCCCTTAACTGTTTGATGGTATAGGCTGAGCTGCTTCCCATATTATGAGGTAATCCTAAGGTGTGTCCGACTTCATGAGCAGAAACAAATCGGATTAAACGTCCCATAATTTCATCTTTAAACTGAACCGTTCTGGCTTCAGGATTTATGGCTGCCGTTTGTACAAAAAACCAGTTTCTTAGTAAGGTCATGACATTGTGGTACCAGTTGATATCAGATTCAAGTATTTCACCAGTTCTTGGATCACTCACGTGAGGACCATTCGCGTTTGGAATAGGAGAGGCCAAATACCTCACGACAGAATACCGTACATCTTCTGGACTCCAATCTGGATCTTCTTCAGGTGTTGGTGGATCTTTCGCGATGATAGCATTTTTAAAACCTGCTTCTTCAAAAGCAACTTGCCAATCTTCGATGCCTTGTTTGATGTATTTTTTCCATTGTTCTGGTGTCGCTCTGTCGATATAATAGACAATCTGTTTCTTAGGTTCAACCAATTCACCTCTTTTGAATTTTTCGATGTCTTCGTCTTTAACCTCTAATCTCCAGCGGTCTAAATAAGTGACCGTTTTTGATTTGTGAGCATCTAAGCCATAATCGGTTTGTCTTGAAGTAAACCATCCCACACGTTCATCAAAATATCGTCTTCGCATTGGATTTTCTGGTAACAAAATCATCGAATTACTGAACATTAACGATAAACTACTTGTGCTTGAGTTTGATGGCGGGCTGCCTGCATTATAGGTTTTGACGTGTCTGATCTCGATATTTTGAGGGTAACTTCTTATGGTGTCGATGTAAGATCGAGACTTGTCAAGTCTTGAAACTTTGTAACTTTTTCTTCTGTTGTCTTGCAGTCCAATCGCTTTGATATCTTCCTGAAATAATTTAGTAGCGTTGATTACTACACTGTTATGAATGGAGTCTTTTTTGTAAGCGGCAACATCGAAACCGAATAAAATAGGTTCGAAATTAGAATTTTTTACAGCTTCGTTAACTGGTAATGAGTCCGCTGCGTAAACATTGTAAGATACGACATTTAGAAAGACTTTGTCTCCTTTTCTAGTCCATCTTAAGACTTGTTCATTTTGTTTTCTGCCACCAAAGCCTAGTCCGTTTGCTGTCTTGGCAATACGGGTTACCATAAGCATTTCTCTATTAAAAATAGAGTCTGGAATTTCAAAATAGTACTCGTTTTTTAGTTTGTGGACAGTAAACAAACCTTCATCTGTTTTAGCCGCTTTTGTGATGACCTTAGAATAGGGTTTCACACCTCCTTTTTGTGGTTTTTTTGGGGCGGCTGAGGTTTTTTTAGCCGTTGATTTTTTTTGTGATTTAAAAACACTACAACTGTTGCTGGTAAAAGTCAAAAAACCCAACAACAGGATTAACATAATTCTGTATTGCATAGTCTGTTTTTTAGTTAATAAATGCATGAGTAATTGTAGACTTCAATAAATACCAAAGGTTTAATTATACCAATGGATTATCTGTTAAATAGATAATAAAATCAGCTTTGAAATATCAAATTAATAATAAACCAGCGTTTAAATAGCTAATTTAGAATTTATATGTAAACTGCTAATCGTTTATTTTTTCGTGGTATAAATGTTGTCTTCTCGGTTGACATCAGCCATTTTTTGGCTCGGATCAATTTCGATTGATGCAATTTCAGACAAACTCGGTTTTATGGTAAATTGATAGGTTGGGTAAGCCCAAGCCCAGTCTTTTTCGATGTTAGTCATGTTCGGTTTTTCCCATCTCATCATTCTTAAAGGGATGTAGAACATTTCGCTATTTCCATCGGTATAGCTGACTTTCACTTCAATAGGCATTGGCATCAATCCTTTTCTTTCCAATGTAATTGCTGTTTTATCTTCTTCACTTTCAACCGATTTTATGGCATAGTCTATGGTGTTTGTCGTCATCGTCCAATCTTGCAAATACCAACTTAACTCAGCTCCTGATACTTTTTCAGCTATTCTAATAAAATCATTTGGAGTAGGATGTTTAAATTTCCATTCGTCAAAATAGCGTTTAAGTGTTTTGCTCAAATTTTCTTCACCAATAACATATCCCAATTGATTTAGAAATATCGCACCTTTCGAATACGCAGTAGTACCATATGCGCCGTTTCGTTCGTACCTGTCTGCATGTGTGGTTTGTGGTTGTTCGAATCCCGAATTTACCAATGCGTAGTAGCCCATATAAGACCTTCTTAGCGGGTAATTACTTTTACGGTTCATGACTTCATTTTGAGCCATGCTAGAAATGTAGCTTGTAAAACCTTCGTCCATCCACTCATGATGGCTTTCGTTTGTGGCTAGTAAAAATTGAAACCAAGAGTGAGCAAATTCATGGGCTGTAACGCCGACCAAACTTCCAAATTTTCTCTCGCCTGTAATGAGCGTACACATGCCATATTCCATGCCACCATCACCACCTTGTATCACGGAATATTGCTTGTACGGATAGGTGCCAAGATGCGTGTTAAAGTAGTCCAGTAATTCTTCCGTTTTAGGTTGAAGTTTTTTCCAGTTTTCAATTATATTTTCATCTTTTTGATATAAAAAGTGCAGTACTGTTCCATTTGAAGTCACCAATTTGTCATGCACATAATCTGGATCTGCAGCCCATGTAAAATCATGCACCTTAGGAGCGTAGAAATGCCAAGTTAATTTGTCGCTTTTGTGGTTTACAGTTACCCCTTTGTCTTGATAGCCATGGCCAATGTCGTTTGGGTTTTGTAGATAGCCTGTGCCGCCGAGCACATAGTCTTTATCGATACTGATTTTGACATCAAAATTTCCCCAAACGCCATGAAATTCTCTTGCTATGTAAGGGTCTGCATGCCAGCCTTCGAAGTCGTACTCCGCGAGTTTTGGATACCATTGTGTCATGGAATAGGCAATGCCTTCTCGGTTATCTCTACCTGACCTTCTAATTTGAACAGGTACTTGAGCGTTAAAGCTCATTTCGAAAGTTGTTGAAGTTTTTGGCAGAATTGGTTTGTTTAATTCTACTTCTAGTATGGTTCCTTCAATGTGATAGTTTAATTTCTTGCCGTCTTGTTTTAATTTTTCAACGTTTATGTATCCGATTTCATTGTCTTTTAATTGAGATATTCTATTGCCAACTCTTCTGTCTGGGTCTGCGATGGTTTGAGATCTTATGTCCATCTCACTTCCGGGTTGAAAGGCATTAAAATGTAAGTGGTAAAACACCTTCTGCAAGGTATCTGGCGAATTGTTGGTGTACACTATTTTTTGTTGACCTTCGTACTGATGAGTTTTTACATTCATGTCAATTTCCATACTGTATTCGACATGTTGTTGCCAGTATGCTGTGGAGTTTTGAGCTGTAGAGATATGAAAAACAAGAAATCCAATGAGAAAGAAGTTAAGCTTCATGTATTTTAAATTTTGTTTAAAAATGAAAAAACCTCAATGTTTTTACATCGAGGTTTTGAAAAATTTATAATTTGATGGACACTATTACATCTTACTTGCGTAAATGATAGCGTTGTAAAGGTTAACCATTCTACCTGTTTCCGAAATATCGTTAAAAGGCTGAACATCTTCAGAATCGCCACCAACAACAACATCTGTTTTTAGCGGAAGTCCACTCTTTAAAATCACTTCTTTAACTTGAGATGCACTTAGTTTTGGGAATAGTGAACGTATAACAGCAGCAACACCTGATACATTTGGTGCTGCCATAGAGGTACCTGATAAAAATTGATACTTGTCGTTTGGCACTGTAGAATAAATCTGAGAACCTGGCGCAAATACATCTACACTTCCTTTTCCATAATTTGAAAAACTAGAAATCATTTTAGAGCCATATTCTGAGGTAGAAGAACCAACGTTTATAAAGTTGTTGGCTACTTCTGTCGTTTGGCCTGGCCATTCGTCATTAGGATATACTCTATGTTCGTCCAAGTTTTTAGAATCGTTGCCAGCAGCATTGACGATTAAAACGTCGTTATCTGCCGCGTATTTTATTGCCTCTATCACCCATTCTGGATGTGGAGAGTAGTATTTTCCGAAACTTGTATTTATGATTTTAGCGCCATTGTCGACAGCATATCTTATGCCTAATGCGATATCTTTATCATATTCATCTCCATCTGGTACCGCTCTAATAGCCATGATACTTACATTTTGAGCAACACCATTCATGCCAATGTTGTTGTTTCTTGCAGCAGCAATAATTCCAGCGACATGTGTTCCGTGCATTGCATCCTCCTTTTCTGGATCAGGGCTTATCACGTTGCTATTGCCATAAGATTTTGAAGACCAATCGTTAGCGTCGTCTCCTAAATTTTCTGCTCTAAAGTCGGTGTCCATGTTAAAGTTGTATTCCATACGATTGGAAAAATAATCTACTGCTCCAGAAAGTTGTTCTTTGGCTGCTTCAACGTCACCACCGGTATTATTTAATACAAAAACCATAAACTGTTTTTGTTGTTTAAGTTCTTCAGATTCAGGTTCGAATGCCATCAATTTTTCTTTGCTAAAGCCTTCTCCTAATTCTTTTTCCATTGCAGCATGAGCAGCATTTAGTTGTTGTGCAAGGCCTTCGTATCTTGATAAGTTACTTTGAGTTTGAGATATTTCAGTTTCTAATTCTTTTTTTGCCGCTTGAAAGACTTTGAACGCTTCTTTGTCTTCTTCTGCCATTTCATCCATAGTTTTACCATCAAATTTCGCAGAGTGGTCTCTTACAATTCTAGCCATTTCTAGACTTTCGCCAACAATATCTCCCAAGAAATTCCATCCATGTACATCGTCAACATAGCCATTTTTATCATCGTCTTTGCCATTGTTTGGAACTTCATCTTTATTTGTCCAAATGACTGGGCTTAGGTCTGGATGCTCGATGTCTACACCACTATCTAACACGGCAACGATTACATTTTCTCCTTCATAATCTTTGATTAGTTCTGCATAAGCTTTGTCTACACTCATTCCAGGAATTGAATCAGCGACTAAGTCATGATGTTGCCAGTTTTCTTTTTGTTCTTCGGAAAGTGCGGTTGTTTTTTTGCTTTGCGAATCAATGTTTTCTATGGGTGTAGAAACGATAACTGGACCAGTTGATCCACAGCCAAGAAGTATAGCTGAAGCAAAAATTGAATAAAAAATAGTTTTAAATGGTTTAATTCTCATGGTTTAAATTAATTAAATAGTTCATTAAATGTAAAGGTGTTATCATGTCTAACGCCTCGTTCTGTTTGCTTTAGGTTGATGACCTCATTATGAGCATCGTGTTCTAAAAAGATATAATAATCGTTTTTCACAGCTTCTTCTAAGAAGGCTTTTTTCTCTTTAAGTGTTAGTAATGGTCGAGTATCATAGCCCATCACGAATGCCAAAGGTACGTGTCCAGCTGTAGCCAATAAGTCTGCAGCAAAGACTAATTTCTTGCCTTTATAGTCTATGATTGGCACCATTTGTTTGTCGGTGTGGCCATCGACAAATAAAACTTCAAAGTTTAGTTCCTTATAAAAATGGCGTTGCTCAGTTCTTTCAAGAAAGTTTAACTGTCCTGCTTCTTGCATAGGAAGAAGGTTTTCTTTCAAAAAAGAGGCTTTCTCTCGATCATTTGGGTTTGTTGCCCATTCCCAATGGTCTTTGTTTGTCCAGTATCTGGCATTTTTAAAAGTGGTTTCGTATCCTGTTCTGTCTTTATTCCATTTTACACTTCCTCCACAATGGTCAAAATGTAAGTGTGTCATAAACACATCTGTGATGTCGTCGGCATGAAATCCAGCTTCTTTAAGGGATTTGTCAAGATTATAATCACCCCAACGGTAGTAGTAATTAAAAAACTTTTCACTTTGCTTGTTGCCAAGTCCAGTATCTATAAGGATGAGTTTATTTCCATCCTCAATTAGCAAACTTGTGGCAGCAATATCAATCATGTTATTGCTATCAGCGGGGTTGGTTCTGGACCAAAGCGTTTTGGGAACCACGCCAAACATAGCGCCACCATCGAGCTTAAAATGACCTGTTTCTATGGGATATAATTTCATGTAAAAATTTAGTTTGCGCAAGATACTAAAAGTCTCACAACTAATTTTGATTGAAAATTAATTATGCTATTTTTAACCCAAAATATGAAGTACATAAATCAAAAACAGACGTTAAATCATTATAATTTGATTTGTAAGATTTACACTTTGGATTTATAGTTTTTAACCTGATTTTTATATGGTAGAATTAGCATCAATCATTATACTTGGCATATTAGCACAATGGGTAGCGTGGCGTTTTAAAATACCAGCCATTTTACCCTTAATACTTATTGGCTTGCTCGTTGGTCCAATAGCATCCTATTACACAGAAGATGGTTCAAAATTTATCGAGCCGATTTGGAACGGTACCAAAGGTCTTTTTCCCGGAGAAAGCCTTTACTATTTTGTGTCTTTATCTATTGGTGTTATTTTATTTGAAGGTGGCTTAACTTTAAAACGAAGTGAGATTTTAAATGTAAGCAGTGTGATCGTCAAATTGATTACAGTTGCAGTAATCATTACATTTATTGGAGCAGGTGTTGCGGTTCATTTCATATTTGAGTTGTCATGGAAGATTTCACTGCTCTTTTCAGCTTTAATCATTGTTACAGGACCGACTGTAATCACACCAATATTGCGAAATATCCCTTTAAAACGAGATATTTCAGCTATTTTGAAATGGGAAGGCATTTTAATAGATCCGATTGGAGCGCTTTTCGCCGTATTGGTATTTGAATTTATCAATGCAGGAGCAGGAGCAGAGTACACTTCGATTGCATTAATGGATTTTGGAAAAGTGATGCTTTTTGGTTTTAGCTTTGGGTTTACATTTGCTCATGGTCTTATATTTTTAATTAAAAAAAATATCATACCGCATTACCTGTTAAACGTTGTTACTCTGGCAGTTGTTTTAGGTGTTTTTGTCCTTGCCGATGAGTTTGCACACGAATCTGGATTACTTGCCGTTGTCGTCATGGGCATTATCATGGGTAATACCAATCTGCCTAACTTCAAAGATTTGTTGTATTTCAAAGAGTCTCTTAGCGTTCTATTAATTAGTATTCTTTTCATCTTATTGGCTGCCAACATTAATTATGAAGATTTAATGCTTGTTTATGATATTAAATCTATTTACTTGTTTTTGGTAATCATCTTTTTGGTTAGACCAATAGGCGTGATAATGAGCAGTATAAATTCCAATTTGAAATTTAATGAGAAATTGTTTATCAGTTGGGTTGGTCCACGAGGAATTGTGGCGGCGGGAATTGCTTCACTTTTTGGAATAAAATTGTCCAACAAAGGCATTCCAGATGCGGAATATATTACACCTTTAGTCTTTTTAATCGTTTTAGGAACGGTGCTTTTAAATGCCACTACGGCGAGGCTTTTTGCCAAATTAGTCGGCGTGTTTTTAAAGAATTCAACTGGGATTTTAATTGTTGGTTCATCTTCATTTTCTAGAATAATTGCCAAATACCTTATGGATAACAAACGTCATGTGGTTATGGTAGACAATAACGAAAATAACATCCTTGAAGCCAAAAAATTGGGTTTAACGGCATTTACGGCCGATATATTTTCAGACAACCTACAGGATAATCTGGAATTGAGTGATATCGGATATCTACTAGCCTTAACTGGAAATACATCAATCAATAAGAAGGCTATAGATAATTTTAGAAAGGAGTTTGGCGAAAACGGCAGTTACAGAATTATATCCCCAGAAGAGATGACCAATCCCGAAGACAATCCAGATGATGGTTTGTTTTCTCATACAGATGATTACATCAAATTGGTTAATTTGTCAAGGCGTTACCCAGAAATTCATGAAGAGAAAATAAATTCGCGCAACCATTATAATGGGTTGATTGAGATTACTAAGGCCGACCCAGACGTGATTCCTTTATTCATCAAAACACCTAAAGGCGATTTGGAGATTATACCTTCAAACAGCGAAGAAATTGATGTTTCCGATGAGTATACATTGGTGTATATGGGTAAAGCCATTAATTCTACAAAAAAGGAATTGGCAGGGTTAGAAGTCAAAACATAGCCTTTGTAAATAAAAAAACTAAGATTTTACTTGAATTTTAAAACTAGTCTTTTGGTAGAGAAGTAAACAATCATCTATTGGCAATCTCTTAACTTAAACTAGACCGAAAAGCGATTACTTTTGCCAATCATAAATAATTTTTATGCGAAAGATAATATTGGTTATTTTAGGTGTTTTGCTCCTTACAGGTTCCGTTTATAAGGCCTATGTATTGGTAACTGCTCCCAAAGAAGATAAAAAAGCTAAAAACCTTACTTACAAGCCAGTTGCGGTAGAAACTATTCAAAATAATGATATTCCCATCATTGTTGATGCCAATGGATCTGCCGAAGCGCTTAAAAAGTTTGAGTTATTCAGCGAAGTTGAAGGTGTTTTCGAATACTCATCCAAAAACTTTAGACCGGGCCAAACGTTTAATAAAGGTGACATCCTTTTCAGCATTAACAATGAAGAATTTGAGGCAAATGTCATTTCGGCTAAAAGTGATTTTTTCAATTTGATTGTCTCCATAATTGCAGACATAAAGCTTGATTTTCCCAACGAATTTGACAAATGGCAAAGCTATTTGGACGCCTTTGATGTCAATAATCCAATAAATACATTGCCCGAAACCTCAAAACAGTTGACTTATTTTATCACCGGAAGAGGAGTTTTAAGTTCTTACTACAACATCAAAAATTTGGAAGTACGACTTAACAAATTTCAAATTTTAGCTCCTTTTGATGGTGTGTTGTCTGAAGCAACCATCAATCCAGGCACATTAATTAGACCAGGACAACGTTTAGGCGAATTCATAGATACGAGCATTTACGAAGTCGAAATTTCTCTCCAAAAAGCGATGATTCCTTACTTAAAGGTAAACGATACCGTAAGAATAAAAACGCTTGAAGGCAATGTTTCCACAGCTGGCAAAATAGTACGAATTAATAGCCAAATTGACCAACAAACTCAAACGGTTCAGGTGTTTGTTAAAGTTGAAGACAATAATATCAAGGAAGGACAATACCTTAAGGCCGAAATACAAGCACAAACTATAGAAAATGCTTACTCAATTAACCGTTCGTTGATTAATAACGATAATCAGATTTTTGTGGTGAAGGATTCTATATTGGCCTATAAAACGGTAAAACCTGTTTATTATTACGAACAAAAAGCAATCGTTAGAGGTTTAGAAAATGGAGATATTATCATGACCTCCAATTTATCAAGTGCATATCCAGGTATGCTTGTAAAAGTAGACTAAAATTGAAGGTTTGAAAAAAATCATTACTTATTTTATAAAATACGAAGTCGCTGTAAATGTGGTGATTCTTGCCTTTTTTATTTTTGGTATTTTAGGCTACCTGAGTCTTAAATCTTCGTTTTTTCCACTTCAAGATTCCAAGATTATAAACATCAGCATTGCTTATCCAGCTTCTTCGCCAGAAGAGGTGGAAGAGGGCATAATCATCAAAATTGAAGAAAATCTAAAAGGCTTAGAAGGCATAGACAGAACGACAGCAGTCGCTAGAGAAAGCGGTGGTTCGATTACTGTGGAAATTGAAGAAGACAGAGATGTCGATGTCATGTTGACGGAGGTAAAAAATGCTGTGGACCGTGTTCCTAATTTTCCTATTGGCATGGAACCTCTTGTGGTCGCAAAGCGCGAAAACGTCCGTGAAACCATCGAATTTGCCATTTCGGGAGATAATGTGACGCTAGAATCGCTAAAGAATATTGCCGATAGAATAGAAACAGAATTACGTCAGATCGATGGCATTTCGCAAATCGAATTAAGAGGTTTTCCGGAACAAGAAATTGAAATCGCTTTGGACGAAGACAAGTTATTGGCCTACGACATTAGCTTTGACGAAATTGCAACAAGAGTAAGAGGTTCAAACATTTTATCTACTGGTGGTACCATCAAAACCAATACGGAGGATTACCTTATTCGTGTAAACGAGCGCAATTACTATGCAGACCGCTTTAATGATATTATAATCAAAACATTGCCAAATGGAACCATCGTTCGTTTAAGTGAAATAGCTATAGTCAAAGATCAATTTGAAGAAACACCTAACGCTTTGTTTTATAATGGAAATCAAGCAGTTAATGTGGTGGTAACAAATACCAATGTCGAAGATTTGATTTCTACGGCAGACAGCGTCAAAGACTATATTGAAGAATTTAACAGCAAAAACAACAATATTCAGTTGAATGTTGTGAGCGACAGGTCGATTACGCTTAAGCAAAGAACCGATCTCCTTTTTGAAAATGGAATGATTGGAATTTTATTAGTATTGATTTTCCTTTCCATTTTTCTAAATACCCGATTAGCATTTTGGGTATCATTTGGATTACCGATTTCATTTTTAGGGATGTTCATCTTCGCCAATTCCTTTGGCGTAACCATCAATGTATTATCCCTTTTTGGAATGATCATCGTTATCGGTATTTTGGTTGATGATGGAATTGTTGTTGCAGAAAATATTTACCAACATCACGAGCGAGGTAAAAATCCTGTGCAAGCGGCTATCGATGGTGTTATGGAAGTTTTTCCTCCAATTGTTTCAGCTATTCTAACGACAATATTGGCATTTTGCACATTTTTCTTTTTAGAAGGAAGAATAGGAACTTTCTTTTCGGAAGTTTCAGTCATCGTCTTATTGACTTTAAGTATTTCTTTATTAGAGGCGTTTATCATCTTACCTGCTCACATTGCACATTCTAGTGCCTTAAAGAAAGTCGATAAAAGGAAAGAACCTAAAACACTTATAGGCAAGTTTTTTAGAAAAATGCGTAATATCAATACTTTCGGAGACCGAATCATGTCTTTCTTAAGAGATAAATCATATGCGCCTTTTTTGAAGTTTGCACTTAGTAACAGGTTTTTTGTCATCATGTTGTTTACATCTCTCCTTGTCTTGACCTTTGGTTCGATTGGTGGTGGTTTAATCCGAGTGACGCTATTTCCTAATATCGCCAGCGATAGAGCGAGTATCGATTTATTGATGACCGAAGGTGTAAATCCAAAAACAACCGATTCCATCATCTCTTTAGTCGAAGACGCAGCATGGCGTGTCAATGATCAATTTACGGCAAAACAAACGGATAATCTACAGGTGGTTCAAAATACAATTAAGCGAGTTGGTCCGGGAAATAACAAGGCTTCGCTTCAAGTAAATTTATTACCAGGAGAACTTAGAGATTTCAGTTCACCTGAAATTACAAATGCCATTAGAGAAGAAGCAGGGCCAATTTACGGGGTGGAAAGCATCACCTTTGGTTCAGGAGGAAATTTCGGTGGAAAACCCGTTTCTGTTTCATTATTAGGAAATGATATTCAGGAATTGGATTCAGCCAAAGAAGACCTCAAATCTTGGATGCAAGATAATGCACTTCTTAAAGATGTAGTTGACAATGACCCTAAAGGAATTAAAGAGATTGAAATTGAATTGAAACCCAATGCTTATGCTTTAGGTTTGGATTTAGGCGAAGTCATGAGACAAGTTCGGAATGGCTTTTTTGGAACCGAAGCTCAACGTTTCCAAAGAGGGAAAGACGAAATTCGTGTCTGGGTTAGGTACGATTTAGAAAACCGTTCTTCGATCAGAGATTTGGATGACATGCGCTTAATAACGCCAAGTGGATTGCGAGTTCCTTTTAACGAAATAGGGACTTACAGCATCGTAAGAGGAACAGAGTCTATCAATTTCCTAAATGGCATGCGAGAGATAAACGTTTCCGCAGATTTGTCAGACCCAAATGAAAGTGCAACGGATATTTTAACCGACATTCAAACAAATGTCATGCCTGATATTTTGACCAAATATTCTAGTCTTTCTGTTTCCTACGAAGGTCAAAATCGCGAAGCATCCAAAATTTCGGGTTCAGCAGGATATGTGTTTCCAATAATTTTATTCTTAATTTTTGTTGTCATCGCTTTCACGTTTAGAGGGTATTCGCAACCTTTATTATTGTTATTACTTATTCCATTTAGTGCCATAGGTGTGGCGTGGGGTCACTGGATTCATGGATTTGCAATCAATGTATTATCGGCTTTAGGCATTATTGCCCTTATCGGAATTATGGTGAACGATGGCTTGGTTTTAATTTCAAGGCTAAATTCCAACCTTAAATCTGGAATGGGCTTTGATGACGCGCTTTTCAATGCAGGTAAATCTAGATTTAGAGCCATATTTTTGACCTCTTTGACCACTATTGCTGGACTGGCACCTCTTATTTTCGAGCAAAGTAGACAAGCACAATTTTTGATACCAATGGCAATTTCTATCGCTTATGGCATAGGTGTAGCCACAATTTTGACTTTGGTGTTATTGCCCATAGGTCTGTCGCTATTTAACAGTTTTAAAACGAATGTGAAATGGTTAGTCACTGGGAAATCCTACCCCAAAGAAGATGTGGAACGTGCTATTATAGAACAAAAAGAATTAGCAGAATACCAAATTAGTAGTAGAAAAAATGGTTTTGATGCCAGCGCTAACCAAACAGATATTTCCCCAGAACATAAAAACTACAAGGTATAGACGATGAAAAATATTGGATTACTTTTCTGTATTGGGTTTTTCATAGGTGTTACTGAACTTACCGCTCAAAATATATTGACTAAAGACGAAGCAGTAAGACTTATGCTAGAGAGAAATTTTGATATTCAACTGGCAAAGAATAATGTAGAAATTGCTGAAAACAACAAGAGTGTGCTCAATTCTGGTTATTTGCCAACGGTGAATGCTACTGCAGGCGCAAATTACGACATAACAGATCGATTTACAGAAATTGATGGCCAAGGCAATTTAGATCAACCTGATTTGGAAAGTGAAAATTACAATGCGGCTATCAATTTAAATTATACCCTTTTCGATGGTTTAGGAAGGCTGTACAACTTTAAACGACTTAAAGAACAATATAATTTGTCTGAATTACAAGCTAGAGAAACCATCGAAAATACGCTTATCCAATTGTTTAGTGTTTATTTTGAAGTCGCTAGGTTGTCTGAAAATGTAAACATACAGAAGCAAACACTCAAGCTTTCCAAAGACCGTCTGAAACGTGTAGAGTATTTATTCGAATATGGACAGGTTAATAAATTACAAGTTTTAAATGCAGATGTCGATGTTTCCAATGATAGTATTGCGTTGATTACACAGTTTGAAAATTTGGACAATGCCAAAAGAGATTTGCAAGTTGTACTCAATGCAACAGAAATTCAGGATTTTAAGGTAGATACAAGTGTTTCTTTCACCCCAATGTTGAAAATAGAAAATTTTGTAGAAGCATACGCATTAAATAATGTTTCTTTATTGCAAATAGAAAAGAATTTGGAAATAAGTGCATATGACCAGAAAATCAGCCGAACGGGTTATTTGCCTACCATAGATTTGATTGGGTCTTATGGGTGGAATAGAAACGTAAATCCAGAGTCGCCTTTCTTTCCCGGTTCTGTCCAAACCTCAGATCGATTGGCAGCGGGAATCAGTTTAAACTGGAATTTGTTTGATGGCGGTCAAACCTCTGTTAGAATTCAAAATGCAAAAATCAATTACGAAAACCAAGAGATTCAAAAAAAGCAAATTCAATTAGGCGTCAATCGCGATATTCAGAATGCTTTAAATACTTATAAAACGAGATTGTATATTTTTGATTTGCAAGAGCAAAATGTAAAGACCAACCGAAACAACTTTAACCGTACCCAAAGTCAATTTGAATTAGGTCAAGTGACTTCGTTGGAATTTCGGCAAGCACAGCTTAACTTTCAGAATGCCAGTAATTCATATAATCTTGCCAAATATGATGCAAAATTAGCAGAACTTCAACTGTTGCAATTAACAGGTCAACTCTTAAATGTTGAATTCTAAATGAAAGAACATTTTTTTCAATGTCCTTATTGTTGGGAGACCATAAGCATGTTGGTGGACACTTCAGTTTCGACGCAAACTTATATTGAAGATTGTGAGGTCTGTTGTAATCCCCTTAGCCTAACAATTCGATCTCAGAATGATGATATCGTTGGGTTCGATGCTGAAGCCGTTCAATAGGCTTTAAGCCAAGCTTTAGTTATTTGATTAAATGAAGAAAACAATTTATGTTTTTAATCGAATACATTTATATTTACATTTCTTTTTCTTTGTATCTATAAATGCCAGAAGTCATTCTTACATCTCAGCATATTTCAAAACAATACAGGTTAGGCTTGGTTGGTACAGGAACATTAAGTCACGACTTAAACCGTTGGTGGCATAAAGTTAGAGGTAAGCAAGATCCATATTTGCAAATTGGTGCAGAAAATGATCGAAGTAAAACTACTTCGGACCACTATGTTTGGGCGTTAAAAGACATCAATTTTGAAGTAAATAAAGGTGAAGTTCTTGGTATAATAGGTAAAAATGGCGCGGGAAAATCCACGCTGCTCAAAATACTTTCGCGCGTAACGATACCAACAACAGGGGTTATAAAAACAAAAGGCAGAATAGCTTCCTTGCTTGAAGTAGGAACTGGATTTCATCCAGAATTAACAGGAAGAGAAAACATCTACCTGAACGGTGCCATTTTAGGGATGACCAAAGCCGAAATAAAATCTAAAGAAGAAGAAATCATCGAGTTTTCAGGCTGTACCTTATATATCGACACGCCAGTAAAACGCTATTCGTCTGGAATGCGTGTTAGATTGGCCTTTGCCGTTGCGGCACATTTGGAACCTGATATTTTGGTTGTTGACGAGGTCTTGGCTGTAGGTGATGCCGAATTTCAAAAAAAAGCGGTAGGAAAGATGAAAGCCATTTCTGGCGAAAGTGGACGAACAGTATTGTTTGTGAGTCATAATATGGCAGCTGTCAAAAGTTTATGCACCAGAGCACTAGTTTTGGAACACGGGAAGATTGTATTTGAAGGTGGTACCGATGAATGTGTGGATTTTTATTTGTCAAGAAATAAAAAAGAATTAAATGCATCTTTAATCGAAAGAGTTGACAGGTCTGGAAAAGGAAATGCTCTTTTTGCTCATTTTCAAATTAATTCGACAAATAATTTTAACATAAGTCAATTATTGTCGGGTAAACAATACTATTTTCAAATTAAAGTCTTCGCCAAAACTGAGTTAAGAAAAGTAGCAGTCCGATTGATGTTTTTAGATAATGACCATAATGTTAGATTTTTATGCAATAATTTATTCTGCGATAGTTTTTATGATCTGGCAAAAGGGAATAACCATATAAATGTTGTCATACCAAAATTTCCTTTACCTAATAATCAGTATAAGATTCAATTGTCGTTGTTTTCTGAAAATGGTTTAGAAGATGATATAGAAAATGTAGCTGAATTTAGCGTAGTAGGAGGAGATTTTTATGGAACGGGTAAAGAACAAATCTCTAAAAAAGGTGTTTTAGTAGATTATAGATATGAAATATTGTAATCTTTTTCAACATAAAACTAATTCGATAGATAACATAGCTTTTATTTTTGGCTGTCCAAGAAGTGGTACCACTTTTTTATGGTCGTTATTAGAATCTCATGACAATGTCATTCCTTTTCTGTTGGATTACAAAAAAAATGAAGGAAAGTATAAATCTAGCGAATCGGGAGTTTATATCAGGAAACCTAAGTTGGCAAAACATAAATTGAAAAAAATTGCTCAAAAGCATCCAAGGAAACTGATAATTGAAAAAACACCAGCACATACGTTTAAATCTGCCAAGATTAAATTAGATTTTCCGAACGCTAAATTTATTGTAATTTTCAGAAATCCTATTGCTATTGTAAATTCTATGTTGAAATCTGAAATGAAAGCTTTTAAAGGCTATACGATAGAAAAATCGGTTTCTGAAGTAAAAAAATATTTCAATCATTTAATGAAGATTTACAATGAAAAAAATACATATTATCTCACTTACGAATGTTTGTACATGAATACATCATCAAAGTTAGGTCGGATTTTTGATTTTTTATGCCTGTCAACTGAGAAAATCAACCCAATTATTGAAAAGTGTAAAGGAAAAGAAATAGTAAGCGTAGATGGAGCTTTGCGAAGAGCGGATCCATTTTCTTTTAATTTAGAATTGAGTGATAGTATTTCAAGGATTATAAAGGATGAATTAAAAGAAGAATTATCGTTTTATAATTCAATTAGTAAATGAAAATTTTAGTTTCAAGCCATTGTTTAGATATTGTAGGGGGTTCAGAGACTTTTACATTTACAATTATCGAAGAGCTTAAAAGGCTTGGTCATGATGTGGAGTATTTCACTTTTATTAAAGGTTTTGTAAGCTCCAAAATCGAAACAGACTTAGGCGTTTATTTCATGTCTAAATCCAAATATGACCTTATTCTTGCAAATCACTATACAACCGTCGAAAAATTATATAGAAAAGGATTCATAATTCAAACCTGTCATGGTATTTATCCAACTTTGGAGCAGCCACATGTTATGGCAGACGCCTACGTTTCTATTTCTCAAGAAGTTCAAAACCATTTAGCAAAACTGGCATGTCCAAGCATATTGGTTTACAATTCAATAAATTTAGAGAGGTTTAAGCCAAAAACTCAAATTAAGCCAAAACCAAAATCTTTGCTTAGTCTTTGTCACAGCCAAGAGGCAAATACGTTTATTAAAGACATGTGTGAGGAATTTAATCTAGATTATTATCAGGCTTATAAATATGAAAAACCTGTATGGCAAATTGAAGATATAATTAATAAAGTTGATATCGTTGTGGGTTTAGGAAGAAGTGCGTATGAGGCCATGTCTTGCGGTCGCCCAGTTATTGTATTTGACAATAGAAGATATTTTGATGCTTATGGAGATGGTTATATAAGAAATATTTTGGGCTTAAGTATTCAAAATAATTGTTCAGGAAGGTATAGTAAAAAAAGTTTTGACAAAACTCGTTTTATCGATTCTCTAAATCAATACAACCCTGAGGACTCTAAATACTTTAGAAGTTTTGCAGAACAAAATTTTGACGTTCAAAAAAATATTCAATTATATTTTGACTATCAAAATACTGTGATCAAAAGAAAAAGGCAACTAAAGAGGTTGAAAAAAGTAGTTTTAACTAAATCAATATTAGGTCCAAAACTATTTAAGAAAATTGCAAAAGTTCTAAAAAGAAATTAAATCAGCTATTTTAAATCATTATGGACTCTACGTGGATTATTATAGTAACATACAATGCTAGACCTTGGATTAATAAGTGTTTAAATAGTATTGATTTTGAAAAGTACAAAGTTGTTATTATCGATAATTTCTCAACCGACGATACTGTAGCTATTGTAAATAATGGTTTTCCCGAAGTAATTTTATTTCAACAGACTAAAAACCTAGGTTTCGGTCAAGCGAATAATATAGGGATAAGTTATGCTTTAAAGCATGGAGCTGAACATGTTTTTTTACTCAATCAAGATGCCTATTTGGTTGAGGATATGTTGGATAAATTGATAAATTTTCAATCTAGTCATTCTGAATATGGTGTGTTAAGTCCCATTCATATCAACGCTGATAAAACAAAACTCGATCGAAATTTTTCTTTATACATGAATTTCGATAATAACCCCTATTTTTATTCAGATCACGTTATCGGCACTAAAAGTCGTATGGTCTATGACGTACCATTTGTTAATGCTGCGGGCTGGCTTATCAGCAAAAAGTGTCTTTTGACGATAGGTGGTTTTGACCCAATTTTTTTTCATTATGGCGAAGATGATAATTATTGCCAAAGGCTCTTATATCATGGTTTTAAAATAGGTGTGCTTTCAGAC
Organism: Bacteroidia bacterium; assembly: GCA_030429455.1. Lineage (GTDB taxonomy): Bacteria > Bacteroidota > Bacteroidia > Flavobacteriales > Flavobacteriaceae > Psychroflexus. The sequence goes on from JAUIFC010000031.1 coordinate 23,478, forward strand.
ACTTTTCTTATACACGATAGGGAATATAGAGTAAAACCTTCGACTAAATTGTTTTCTAAGGAATATTATAAAAAGGAATTAAGAAAATTCAAAGTCAAACATGCTAATATAAATGAATTTGATGAGGTTAATTTTCAGGTTTATCTAGGAAGGCTGCGATTACAATTAATTAAGGCATTATTAAAAATAGATATTCAAAAATTCAAGAATTTGAAAGCTTATTTAACAATTTTGAAAAAAACGATTCCAACAATTAATAATAGTATAAAAACTAATAAAATGGTACAAGCCAGTTATTTAGACGTTTAATTCTGATCTTTTTTTATCCAAACTAGTTTTAACAAAACCAACTTAAACTATAAATCTATAAAAGAGAGATTCCTTACTTTTGCAAATTATTTTCTAGCTCATTTTAATGACTAAGATTTACTTTAACTCATGAAATACGAAAGACTTACAAAAGAACAATTTGAAGAACTACACCAAGAGTTTATCAACTTTCTAGCAACACAGTCCATAACTGCTCAGGAATGGGAAGACATTAAAGCCAATAAACCAGAAGTCGCCGAAGAGGAATTGGACATTTTTAGCGATTTGGTCTGGGAAGGTGTATTGAAGAACGTACAATTTTTGGAGCATTATTCTGCACAACATTTGTTTTTGTTTCACTTTTTAGAGTCGGATATACAATTGATTAAAGTCAGTGTGTCTAGAAAGGACATCGATATTACAACAACCGAAGGTTACAGATGGTTACAAGCCAATCTGCTGACAGACGATGTAGAATTGCATCAGGCTTCAAAACCTTTAAGTGCCGATAGAAACAAAGATATTTTTGCACTCATCAAACAAGGCGCGAATATTACAAAAGGCGAGTTATTTCAATATTTTGATAACTTGATTAATCAAACAGCATAATTACAACTTATGGCTCAAAAACCATCAATACCAAAAGGAACAAGAGATTTTAATGCCATCGATATTGCCAAACGGCAGTACATTACAAATACGATCAGGACACACTTTTCAAATTTTGGTTTTCAACCCATTGAAACACCTAGTTTTGAAAATTCTTCGACGCTTATGGGAAAATACGGGGAAGAAGGGGATCGGTTGATTTTTAAAATATTAAACTCTGGTGATTTTCTGTCTAAAGTCAAAGATCAAGCCTTGTTAGAAGATTCAATGCGTTTAACACCAAGCATTTCAGAGAAAGCTTTACGCTATGACTTAACGGTGCCTTTCGCAAGGTATGTGGTTCAGCATCAGCATGATCTTAATTTTCCATTTAAACGCTATCAGATACAACCCGTTTGGCGAGCAGATCGTCCTCAAAAGGGAAGATACAGGGAATTTCACCAATGTGATGCCGATGTGGTAGGCAGCAAGAGTTTATGGCAGGAAGTTGAATTTGTACAGTTATACGACGCAGTGTTCACATCGTTAGGATTGCAAGGAACGACAATCAAAATAAACAACAGAAAAATTTTGTCTGGCATAGCCGAACTGATTGGCCAGTCGGATAAACTTATAGATTTTACTGTGGCTTTGGACAAATTGGATAAAATTGGAAAAGATAAGGTTGTTGAAGAAATGTTAGCCAAGGGCATTACAACAGATGCTGTCGTCAAACTGAATCCGATTTTCGATCTGAAAGGTAATATTGAAGAAAAGCTCCATGCTATGAAAGGCATTTTAGATTCTTCTTCAATTGGTTTAGAAGGGGTTAAGGAATTAGAGTTCGTCATCGAACAATCCAACGCACTTGGTCTTCAGGATACCTTGTTGGATTTTGATGTGACTTTGGCCAGAGGCTTAAATTATTATACAGGTGCAATCTTCGAAGTGAGCGCACCACAAGGCGTAAAATTAGGTTCTATAGGTGGTGGCGGCCGTTATGATGATTTGACAGGTATTTTTGGACTTAAAAATATGAGTGGAGTTGGAATCTCTTTCGGTTTGGATAGAATTTATTTGGTCTTAGAAGCATTGGATTTATTTCCAAAGGATTTAGTGGAAAACAAAAGCCTGTTGTTTTTGAATTTTGGAGAACATGAAGTTGGTTTTGCCATGAAACTGATTAAAGATTTAAGACAACAGCATATTGCGGCAGAGATTTATCCGGATAAGCATAAGATTGGTAAGCAGTTTACTTTTGCCAATAAAAATGATTATAAGTTTGTGGCCTTGTTGGGTGATAAAGAGATAGAAAATCAATCTGTTGTGATCAAAAATATGATTTCGGGTGAACAGGAAGAAGTTGCTCAAAACCGTTTGAAGGATTATATTTCAAATAAAATTTAGTTTAAATGCTTGATAAAAAAACAGTTGCCATCGCGATGGGTGGTTATTCCAGCGAATGGGAAGTGTCCATAAAAAGTGGCAATTTTGTTTACGATACTTTAAAGGACGTTTACAACATTTACTGTGCCCATATTTTAGAAAACGACTGGTTTATTTGGCATAACAACACTAAATATTCCATAGATAAAGGCGACTTTTCATTTGTGTTGAATGATCAGAAAATCACGTTTGATGTCGTGTTTAATACCATTCATGGTACACCAGGTGAAGATGGACTTTTTCAAGCCTATTTAACGAATATTGGCATCAAACAAACCGCAAGCGATTACTATGATGCGGCTTTGTCCTTTAACAAAAGAGACTGTATCAGTGTGCTTAAAGCTTATGGTATTCCAACAGCAGAAAATTATTTTTACAACAAAGGCGAACCGATTAATTCAGCTGAAATCCTAAAAAAAGTAGGCTTACCTTGTTTTGTAAAAGCCAACCGTGCTGGAAGTAGCTTTGGTATTTCGAAAGTAAAAACTGAAAATGATATTCAGCTGGCTATTCAAAACGCGCTAAAAGAAGATGATGAAGTCATCATCGAATCTTTTTTAGAGGGCAGAGAGGTTTCTGTTGGTGTGATAAATTATAAAGGGAATGTGCTTGCTTTACCTGTAACAGAAATCATATCTGAAAATGAATTTTTTGATTACGAAGCTAAATACCTAGGTAAATCCCAAGAAATCACACCTGCTGAAATGGATAAAAGCATGACGAATGAGGCTCAAGATTTGGCAGTGAAAATCTTCAAGATTCTTAAAATGAAAGGCTTAACGCGGTCAGAGTTTATTTTTCATAAAGGTAAACCTCACTTTTTAGAGATTAATGCCTGTCCAGGACTTACAAAAGCCAGTATATTACCACAACAAGCGGCAGCCGCAGGAATAGACATCAAAGACTTATTTATCAACACGATTGAGATGGCTTGATTTGATTTGAGTTTTGGCGTTTAAGGTTTAGGAGTTTAAGATTTATTGGTTTATAGTGCTAATTTGCTAATGTGCTGATGCATTAATGTAACAATGTATCAATGTAACAATGTGCCAATGTACTAATTTTGCTAATGTAACAATGTAATAATACATCAGTGTATCAACGAAACAATGTATCAAAGTACCACTTTCGAGTTCTCGAAACAAAAAAGCCCCCTTCGGGGGTTTGGGGGATTACTCCACCACCTCAATATCCATCTGAACGTTTCTTAAAGGCCATTCGCTTTCATCCGTATCCACTTTAGAAATTTTTTCTACGACTTCCATGCCTTCAATCACACGTCCAAATACTGTGAATTCTTTGTCCAAGTGATGCGCATTATTTTTATCGACGACAATATAAAATTCAAATGGCGTAGAGGCATTGCTCACTTTTTGGCTAGGTGGTTTGGCCATACCGACATAGCCATACTTGTTTTTATGAAAAGGACTGTATTCGTTAGGCAGTAAAAAATCGCCAATTTTGTCCCTTAGTTTTTGGGTGCTTGGCTTATCGCTATTTCCGCCTTGAACCACAAATCCACTGTCTACACGATGGAAAAAAGTATCATTAAAGTATCCCAGTTTCGTTAATCGAATAAAATTTACGCGGTGTAAACGCTCTTGGGCAAACAATTGGATTTTGAAATCTCCAAACTCTGTGATCACTTTCACTATAGATTGAGGATTACTTCTTTCATATTTTTTAAGGTAAGCCTCCAATGTTTCTTGGGTAAGTGTTTCGATATGAGAGACATCTACGTCATTTTCACCTCCAGCAGGAATTCTGACTTTAGGCACATTAGGTTTAGTGGTTTTAGTTTCTGTTTTTGTATTTTCGGCTTTTGGTTTGGCATCATTTTTACAACTAAAAATTGATATACCTACTAATAAAATAATAGCCTTAACACATGCAGTTTTCATATCTTCGAGAATTTTTTTCAAAAATAGAAAAAATTGAATTACCCGGTAAAAAGGCTCAGGCATTGCTTGCTCCAGAGTTTAGACAAAAGCTCATGGAACATGACATGGATTTCCCTGATGCTAAACAAGCTGGCGTAATCATCCTGCTGTATCCAGATCAAAATGGGCATTCGCATTTTGTTTTAATTTTAAGAAAATCTTATCCTGGAGTTCATTCCAATCAAATTTCATTCCCTGGAGGAAAATTGGAAGCGAATGATAAAGATTTAATTTACACAGGGCTACGTGAAACAGAGGAAGAAGTAGGTGTAAAAATGGCCGAGATGACGGTTGTTAGGCCTCTAACGCCTTTGTATATTCCACCTTCAAATTTCATGGTCTATCCAACATTGGCTTATTCGGAAACTTCACCAGAATTTAGTAAGGACGACAGCGAAGTCGAACGAGTTATCGAAGTAAAATTGAGTGACTTTTTAAACCATACTGAAATTGAAACCCACGTCATAACGACCTCTTACGCCAACAAGAAAGAAGTACTTTGTTTTATGATAAATGGCTATGTGGTTTGGGGAGCCACCGCAATGATGCTCAGTGAGTTTAAGGTCTTGATGAATAAGGTTTTGAAACAATAAAGTGTTTTCTTACTTTATTTTAAATCCACTTAAGGCATGCCTAAAAAAAGCTTTGATAAAATTGAAGGACGTCATACCAGCCATAATTCGCAGCTCTTTTGAAAAACTGGTTTTTTCATCTAAAAATCTAAATATATTTTGAATGCTATTGCGACTATACATGTGATAAAACAGTTGTTTGCCATAAGCGTTGTTTTCAAATAAAACATCTAAAAACATTTTGTCATAATGCTTAAATCGTGATTTAAACAGTTTGTAGGATGGCGTTCTGCCAGATTTGATGTTTTCAATAATTTTTAAAGAAAAGCGCTCCGCATTTTTAAACGAATACCCAGTCGAAGGTTTTACCCAACCAC
>JAUIFC010000247.1 GCA_030429455.1 Bacteroidia bacterium
CAGACGCACTATCCCGCGAAGCTGTGGATTTTATTGCTCGAAATCATAACAACCAATTCTTTATGTATTTAGCTTACAATGCTCCTCACGCTCCACTTCAAGCTGCAGAACAGTATTTATCTCGCTATAAACACATAAAAGACAAAAAACGAAGAACCTTCGCCGCAATGGTAAGTGCAGTTGATGATGGTGTTGGTGAAATTTTGGAGGAACTTAAGAAACATAAAATAGAAGAAAATACACTAATTGTATTCTTATCTGATAACGGTGGAAATGAAAGTAAAGGCGCCAATAACGGCATTTTAAATAAAGGAAAAGGAACACTTTACGAAGGTGGTATTCGAGTGCCTTTTGCCATGCAATGGAAAGGAAAAATACCTCAAAAGTCGATTTATGAGAATCCAGTTACATCTTTGGATATTTTTGCGACTGCAACAGAATTGGCACAAGTCAAACCGAAAAATACCTTAGATGGAGTCAATTTAATTCCATATCTACAGGCCAACAACTCAAGTAAGCCTCATAGAGAATTGTATTGGCGAATGCATGATAAAGAAGCGCTAGCCATTAGGTTTGATGATTCAAAATATCTAGTTGATAAAAAAGGCAAGAGATTACTCTTCAATTTAAAAACGGACATTTCTGAAACTGAACACCTTGAAGATTCAATAAAAATGAAAGATCTTGAAAACCTTCATGGGCAATGGAATACGAACAATATGCCTCCACGTTTTTTAGGACTTTTACAAAACAAAACTTACAATAAATTACATCCCGATCGCTATGAAAATGTTGAAGAATACTAGAATAGTTTACTTGGGATTAATTTATTTGTTCTTAGCTTGTAACACTCCGCCATCAAGAAACTATTACTTCGATGCGTTAAATGGGGATAATTCAAACTCTGGAACAAGTGTAGATTATCCATTCAAATCTTTGGATCGTTTGGCTGATCTTCAAATTGAGCCAGGAGACACGATTTTTCTTTCAAATAACAAGGAGTTTGATAAGCCTTTGGAAATCAGTAATGTATCTGGTAGTGAGAAAAACCCGATAGTGATTACAAATTATCCAAATCATTCTAGTAAAAGAGCACGAATACATACAAAAGGCAAATTAAACGCGGTCTTAGTTAAAAATTCAAGTTTTATAGAAATCAGCAATCTGGATGTAAGTGCTATTTCAATTGCTGAAGAATCAAGTCGTCAGGGTGAAATGCGATGTGGCGTTCTAGTAACAACTGATGAGCCAGGTGAGTATCAACATATTTATTTATCAAATTTAGTTGTTCACGATGTTTTTTTTCAAGAAAAAGGTTTTTCAAGACCAAAAGGAGAAGTTAAAACTGCAAATGGGACTCAAGCGTATGGATGGGGCATTAGATTGATAAACAATACGGCAAATGCAAGGCTTAAAAATATAAAAATTGAAAAATCCATTGTCCGTAATGTAGCGCATACAGGTATTAAACTCACTTCGAGATTAAAGGATAACACCTACGGCATTTTCGACTTTGTAATAGACGGCAATGTTGTCGAAAAAACTGGAGGGCCAGGTATCCAAATGTCAGGTGTTTTCAATGGACACATTTTAAATAATAAAGTAGATCAATCTGGTAGTAACGATGATACTCGAAAATGGGGCAGAGGTAGTGGACTTTGGACTTGGGGTTCTTCAAATGTCTTGATTGAACATAACACATTCTCTAATGCCAACGGACCAGGTGATTCTGCTGGAGCACATATTGATTTTAATTGTAAGAATATAGTCCTTCAATATAACCTGAGCAGACATAATGCAGGCGGCTTTTGTGAAATTCTAGGAAATAATTACAACTGCGCATACCGTTACAACATCAGTATTAACGACGGTTACCGAATTAAAGGTGAAAATGGCGCTTTTCAAGAAGGAAAAACATTTTGGTTAAGCGGTTACAATGGCAACAAACCGCAAAGCGGCCCATTCAACAGTTACTTTTATAACAATACGATTTATGTAGGGAAAGATATTGTGCCTAAAATTGCTATTCATAAAAAAGCTAAAGGCGTTTTAATTGCAAATAATATTTTTCATTTTGAAAATGATGCATCAGTCGTAAAGGGAGATCAATATAACCCTGCAAAAGAAAGTGATTGGGAGGTGGAACATGTTGTTTTTCATAATAATCTGTTTACTCAAAAAAGCTCTTGGCCATCAATTATACCCATTTATGATACGTTAGCTTCATTTGGCAATCCAGATTTTAGCAACCAATTAGGAATTAAAATTAAGGACTTCGTACCTCTTAATAAGGCGCTGATTAAAAACAGAGGTACTCAAGTTGAAAAGTTGCCAAATGATAGTATTGGCCTGATCTATGGTCTGGCTGTGAAACATGATATTCTTGGAAATCCTATCATCAATACGCCCGACATTGGCGCTATAGAAATCGACTAAAGGCAGTTTATGCTATTTGTAATTTCAAGTTGTAAATGGTATTACTTTAACTTTCTTATTCGATCTAAAGGACCGGGACAGAATACTTTGTGGCAAGCCATGCAATTCTCGACCATGACACTATAAAAATTTACCAATTCGTCTGATTTTGCAGATTTGAGATTTTTTAAACTTTGTAAATATAAATTGGCAAAAGCCTTATATTCTGGTGAAGCTGCTTCGTCTGGATCGGTCGCATGAGCGGTCAAAATTTCTTCATGATTAAGCTTAACGGTGATTTGCTCTCCATTTTTGACTTGCTTTTTAATGGCCTTTGCCTCGTCAAACATATTACGCATTAATATAGAGAGTTCACTATCTACGTTGGGATTGATTGTTTGTTGGGCCTGATCTTCATTTAGAGTCTTTTCTTTTTTTTCATTGGTACAAGAGATGGTAATTGCAATTGTTAAAAGAAAGATAGCTAAAAAATTGCGGTAATATTTCATCGGTCTATGGATTTTCAAGTTGACTAGAATGCTATTCTGTGGGTTTAAAAATATCACTATTTTACATCAAAAATTTAATAATTCAGCTGAAAAGGAATCAAAACTGCTTAATGTCATTAAAATATATTTTTGCGGTAGATGTTGTTCAATCAATAATTTCATGTCTATAAAATATTTGCTAAAATTATAAAGCTATTTTAATCTCATTTGACTTCGAAATTGTTGATTTTCTTAAAATAACCTACTTTTATAATCACTTTAGACAATGGATACAAATAAGACACTACGTGTTGAAAGACTGACTGCCTTATGGGCTTTAAACGAATCTGGTTTAGGTGGTTTTTTGCATATATTTAATACACCTTTTACAGGATTGATTATTGGTGGAATTTCCATTTTAATGATCAGTTTGATAGCGTATTTCTCTGAAAATAAATCAACTTCAATTTTGAGAGCTTTGATGGTGGTTTTGATATTAAAAATGGCCGTCAGTCCGCATTCGCCTATTGGAGCCTATGTAGCGGTATCGTTTCAAGGTGTTTTGGGAGCTTTGGTATTTTCGAAATTCAGTTGGAAAGGCCTTACCATTCCCTTTCTTGCGATGATAACTTATCTAGAATCTGCAGTGCAAAAGCTCTTTATTTTGAGCATTGTGTATGGGAATGGACTGTGGGAAGCTATTGATATTTATGGCCAATGGGTGCAAACAAAACTTCAATTTTTTAGTAATACTTCAACTTCGGATGTGCTCATTTTAATTTATCTTGTTACCTATGGCGTTTGTGGTGTTTTGATCGGATTTTTTATAAAAAGTATCATTTCTAATTTTTCACATTCAAATTTTAAAAATATTAATATCGCTGAACAGTTTAACGAATTGTCAACGTTTCAACCTTCAAAAAAGAAAATTCGAAAATTCATAACAATCTGGTTGGTAACCATAGGTCTCGTGGTTTTGGCCTTTGTTGGGTTTGGAAGCATTGGTTTTGGATGGCAAAAAGGGCTTTATGTTTTACTCAGAAGTTTGTTAATTCTCTCTCTATGGTACATTATTGTTGGTCCTTTGGTTTTACGGTTGTTAAAGAATTATCTAAAATCCAAACACTCCAATTATGAAGAACAAATCAATCAGACTTTGGATATTTTGCCTTACCTCACTCCAGTAATTAAGTACTCGTGGCAAAAGACTCAAAATTTAAAAGGCTATCGACGTGTAAAGGTATTTGTGGCTTTAAGCATTTCCAATTGCATTCATTTTAAAGTTTAATTGTTTTATGATCTATATCCTGTCTGGACCTATTCGTTCTGGAAAAACTACTGCTTTATCACGTTGGGTAAGCGAAAGAAAAGATACGGACGGAATTTTATCGCCAGATAACCATCTAGGACAACGTTATTTTATGGAAATACGAACCCTTCAAAGATTTGATTTTGAA
>JAUIFC010000032.1 GCA_030429455.1 Bacteroidia bacterium
AGATTTTATTGATTATCTAGTTGAAAACGATGTAACAGAAATCAACACCTCTCTAGAGTATTATTTAAGTGAAACCATGCGAGCTTCGGGGTATACCTTTAGTAAAACTAACCTTGTAAATTACATTAATTCTCAGAAAAACAATTTTCCAGACATCAATAAAGAAGCCATATATCTTGAAAACCTCCAACACGATTTAACATACATATCAGAAAAATCTGTCGATTTAAAAATCAACGACTATTATAAATACTTAAAGAACGACGTGGATTTTAATACTGGTAAAATATATTCGACAAAGTCCATTAATTCTGTTGGTTTTCGAAATAACCTGTATCTCATCTATAGCGTAGAAGAAGAAATCACAGATAAATACCGCAGTACATTGGAGCAAATGAAAAAAGTAGATTCTCTGATTAACAAAGCTTTGAATAAATAATACATTTATGGTAAAAGCACGTTAAACCCGCAAACATTTAAATTAAAGATTATCACAATCACCTAATTTTGTAAAATAATTTTTATTATGTCCAAAAAACCAGACTTAGTCGTATTTGATGAAGAAGAGCAAAAGTACAATGCAGGTCTTCTCCCCTATGCCACCAACGCGTCTGCTCCAAAAATTACTTCTACAGATTTAACAGGTTGGAAGAATACCAATATCAGCAAAGCCAACCATCAAATTAACACCGAATATCAAAAACTGAAAGAGGCCTACGATAATTTGATGGAACAGTATGAGTATAATGCTTTGGTATACAATGCTCAATTCAACTTCGAACCTATTGTTGGTCAAATCTATCATTTGTACATGAAGAAGAACCAAGAAACTTTTTTATCCATCATTTCCCCAAACGAATGCAGCTTTAATCACAAAGGTAGTTTTAAACTGAATGATGATAAGATATGGCTGAAGGTTGACTAATGTTTTATGTAATGAAATGTATTCCTTTTTAATTCAACTTTTGTTTTAACTCTTGTAACCTGTTTTCATAATACAGGTCTTCACTTAATTTAGAGGCTTTTTCCAAGGAGTTGATGGCATTTTTTATATCATTTTGAGCGATGTAAAAGTCGGCTATAGAATCATACAAATTTGGGCTTTTTGGATAGTACTTTATGCCTTGTTCAAAATACATTTTCGATTTTTTTGTCATTCCCATGTCCATGTTCATGTATCCTAACATATTCAACAAATACTCTGGATATGGAGGAACATGATACCCAAAATGTTCAAACAATTTATTATCCCGATGACTTATGATTTCCAGAAGTTCTTCAACTGTAGTTTCTGGGTTGTTTATTTTATCGGTGTTTTCCATTTGATACCAAGTAAAAAGCGACAGAAGTCCATCTTTTATGGCTGGGTTTGTAATGGTTCCATGCAAATCATTAGGGTAGAATTGCCATTTATATTCCATATTGTGATCTGTCTCCTCAAGAATTTGACGAAATTGAATATTTGATCTTGAGAACTCTGTAAACTCCGATGTATCTTCCATTACATTGTCTATCGTCACATTTGGGTCTTGTGGATGCAACTGGCCGCCTAGAGATAAGTGCAAAGATTTCCCTGTAAAACGCTTCTTAGCAAAAACGATTTCAGCTTCTGTTAGAAGTTTCTGATTATCCCAATACAAACTTGGATCTATACTGATGTAGTTAGCAAACAATTCTGGTGCATTCAACAAGGTATAAATAGTAAATAAACCACCATGAGAATGACCAATTAAAGACCTGTATGTTGATGCGCGGTATTTATTTTCTATGTACGGTATAAGATCTGATTTGATATAATTTAAAAAATGAACTGCTCCACCAGATTCTTCATTAAAAGGTCTACCTTGCATTTCATTAATTTTACTTATGGTTAAATCTCTAGTTCTGTTTTGGGAATTAGAAATTCCAACAATTATCATTTCTGGCATAAATCCACCATTATAGTCCCTATGAATCGCATAAACGGTTGGAAATAAAACATCGCCGTCTAAAACAAATAGAACAGGATATTTTTTAAGGGAATTTTGATGATATGTTTCAGGTAATTGAACATAAAATTCTCTGTTTTCGTTTAAAGCTTTAGAATAAAGACTATCTATTTTTCCTATTTGAAATAAATAATCTGAGTTTTGTCCAGATACAACATATGATGTTAATGTAAGAGCAATGAAAATAATGATTTGTCGCATGTCGATGATGTATTATAAGTTAATTTTAGTTTGATTGAGTTGTGTTTTCTGTCCATTTATAGATCAAAATACAAATGCGACCAACAGCAAAAGAAAATAATCCAAAAGTAATGGTCAATAAAGACACCTTTATACCTGCTGAAAACAAGTCAGGTTTCACATTTCCTACGGCTTCCACCATATCAAATAGCTGAATTAAACCTAAAACCGATCCAAAACATCCTAAAACTAGAGCGAGCAAACTAGCGTCAACGGCTAATCCAATCATTTTGTGCGATTGCTTAGGATTATTTTTTCTTTTTACAAAAGCACTCACAACAAAAAAAAGTGATGCTAAAAATGAAAGAAGAATGACATACATAACTGGTCCTCCTTCAGTTAGAAGTCCTATAAACATAATAAGATGTAGTGATAATGAAAACATAAATTTTGATTTTAAATTAAACTTACCACAAACATAAAGGGTAACTCAAGTCAATAATTAATAATGCAACAAACGACCTAATTAGAGAGGGATATAACAATTATGTCAAAACCGTGGCTAAATCCGTCATTTGTCTACAAATCTACAACCGAAAGAAAAAATAAAGTATCATTGTATCCTACTTATGGCCAGAATGGACTTTAAAACTAAATTATTGCCTCTCCTTAAACAAGTGTTTTCACATCTTGTCTTTTGGTTGAGTGTACTGTTTTTCTTTACTGCTGTATTTGGAGTAAACAATAATATGGACAGAGACACCTTGTATTTCTCTATGTTTTTAATGCCTGTAACTATTGGAACCACATATACATCTATTTACAAATTAATCCCTGAATACCTGTTGCTGAAACGCTATTACAGGTTTACAGTATACAGCATGTATACATTGATTATTTCCACCTTTGGAATACTTTTTTCAATATTCATTGCTTATGCTTATTTCACTAATATTGAAGACAATACACTCAATTCCATTGGAAAAAGTTCTCTTTTTATCATCTCATGCATTTTTTTGATTGTAGTGGTGGTTAGTGGGTTTAAATTACTTCAATTTAACTTGCTTCAGTCGAAGAAAAATGCAAAATTAGAGGCACAAATTTTAGAAGCTAAACTGAAACTTAAAGAACAAGAATTAAATCATCTTAAGATGCAAATCCACCCACATTTTTTATTCAACACCCTAAATACCATGTATGGTTTTGCATTACAAAAAGCCGAGGAAACTCCGGACATGATATTGAAATTGTCTAATCTACTGGACTATTTATTGTATCAGGTGGACAAACCCTTTGTGAGCTTGACTGACGAAATTCATCATATCGAAGATTACATTAGTCTCGAAAATATTCGATTCAATGACACCTTAGCCGTCAATTTTGATAAAGACATCACCTCAGACACTATTGAAATTGCTCCTATGTTGCTCATCCCTTTTGTGGAAAATAGTTTTAAACATGGAACCATGAAAAATGGAAGGTTGGAAATTACTATTAAGTTGAAAGGCAATCCAAAATCAGTATATTTTAAAATTGAAAACAGTTGCCGTAAAGAAGAACATGCTACGAATGGAATTGGATTAGAGAACATTAAAAAACGCCTTGACATCACGTACCCCAATGCCCATAAACTGAACATTGCTTCACTAGAGGATTCTTTTTCGGTTGAATTATTTTTAAATCTAACATCAGAATTGAAAAATGACTAAAAAAGTATCTTGCTTGATTGTTGATGATGAATCTGTTGCCAGAGGCATAATCGCTACACATTTGTCAAAAATAAATACGGTTGATGTTGTTGCCCTATGCAAAAATGCCATTGAAGCCTTTAATTTTCTGAATACCAATAGTGTAGATTTGATTTTCTTGGACATTAACATGCCTGAAATTTCTGGTATATCTTTTGCAAAATCTATAAATAAAAATGTAAAGGTCATATTTACAACAGCTTATAGGGACTACGCTGTGGAAGGCTTTGATTTACAAGCTGTGGATTACCTCTTAAAACCCATTTCTTTTGAACGCTTGTTTATTGCTGTAAACCGGTTTTTTGAATTGAGATCAACGTCAATTCCTAGAAACCCAAATTCAGATGACACCAATAATTTTGTTTTTATCAGGTCCAACCGAAGAATGGTAAAAGTAGAATTCAACAGCATTCTTTACATCGAAAGCTACAGCGATTATATTAAAATATACAGGAATTCTTTAGATTCAAATGCGAAAATTGAAAGCATTGTCACTAGAGAAACCATAAGTGCAATCGAAGCCAAACTGCCTAAAGCAGATTTTTTAAGAATACACCGCTCTTATATTGTGAAACTCTCAAAAATCGAATCCTTCACCAATGAAGAAATTACCCTAAATGGAAAAGCGCTCCCCATAAGCCGTAGTTATAAAAAAGAAGTGCTTCAACTCCTTGAAGGGTTTTGAACTGATAAAACGTCATTGCGAAGGAGATACGACTGCGGCAATCTTAGACTTTAAAATTAAAAACTAATACATAATCCGAACACTTTAAAAAAAAGATTACCACGTCAGCTTATCAGCTTCCTCGTAATGACGTATTCTTATAACTGATTCTTTTTCTGTAATTTATCTTCTTCTTATATATTTTTCCCTTGAAAAAAATGTCAACAAGCAGTGGGTAATTTACATTATTAAATCCAAAAAACACCCATCCCTAACCCTTCCCAATGGAAGGAAACTTGTTTACTATTCAAGGAAAATTAATCATTTTAAACGTTAAAACAAATTAAAAAAAAATTCCAAATTTTCGATGGCTCGTAATGACACTGAAAAATCACATCTCATCAATATTCTCCAAAATATAATTCGCCCTTTCCTTGTGTTTGGCCAAAGTCTCTTTGTTCATTTTCTTAAGTAAATTCAGCATCATGCTCATACGCTGATTGCCTTTAAAATAATCTTGCTTTTCATCTAGAAAATTCCAATACAAACTGTTAAACGGACAGGCATTATCGCCTTCTTTTTTAGAAACTTTATAATGGCAGGATTTACAATAATTCCCCATTTTATTAATATAGCTACCACTGGAGACATAAGGTTTCGTGGCAACAATACCGCCATCAGCCCATTGGCTCATCCCTCGTGTATTAGGCAACTCGACCCATTGGATGGCATCCATATAAACCCCTAAATACCAGGCATCCACTTCATGAGGATCCGTCATGGTTAATAAGGCAAAATTTCCTGTCACCATCAAACGCTGAATGTGGTGTGCATACGCATGATCCAAACTTTGGTTAATAGCATGGCTTAAACAATTCATTTTGGTCTTGCCAGTCCAATAAAAGTCAGGTAATTTTCTGGTGTTATCAAGTTTGTTCAATTGTTCGTAGTTGGGCATTTCTTTCCAATAAATCCCACGCATATATTCACGCCAGCCCAAGATTTGCCTTACAAAACCTTCGATTTGAGAAATATCGATTTCATCTTGTCGTTGGTAGTACGATTCTAAGGCTTTATCGATAATTTCTTTTGGGGACAACATTTTGGTATTCATCGCAAACGACAACCTGGAATGAAACAACATCTTCTGCTCAGTATGCATGGCATCTTCAAAATCCCCAAAATGAATGAGCAAGTTTTCACAAAAATTATCCAAAACTTCTAAACACTCTTTGCGGTTTATGGGCCACTCAAAATGTTGAGCATCAATTCTTCCTATATATTCAAGACTTTGCTCATTTATTGTATTTACCAAAGCTTCAACATTATGATTGAACAACGTCGCTTTAGGAATTTGAGGCTCGCCTTTCCAAACTTTACGATTTGATTTGTCAAAATTCCAATCTCCTCCTTCAGGCTGCTTTTCATTTAGCATCAAAATATCATGTGTTTTGCGCATATCACGGTAAAAGTATTCGAGAATCATGGTTTTTTTACCTTTAAAAAAGAGTTCGACGTATTCTCTTTTGGTATAAAAATGTTCGGTATCGTATGCTTTTGATGATATTGAAATTTGATTACAAAAGATTTTCAACTTTTCATCTAAACGATATTCGTCAGGCAATTGGTATTCAAAATGTTCGATGTCATATTCTTCAATAATTTCCTGAAGATTTGATTCTAAAGTGTGTGCATTTCTATCGTCGTCAATGTTGTAATAAATAACTCTTTTCCCTTTAGACTGAAGGTATTCTGCAAAAGATCGCATCGCCATAAAAAATCCTACGAGTTTCTGAATATGATGTTTGACATAACTGCCTTCTTCTTTGGTTTCAGCTATAAAATAGATGACATCTTCGGTACCATCAGTGTACCAAGAATGGTTATAGTTGAGTTGATCGCCGAGAATTAATCGTAAAGTTTTCAAAGTGATGAATTTTAAGTGAAAATATGAATATTAGATAGTCAGCAGATTTAAAAAAATCACAATAAATATTCTTTTAATAAATATTCAAATTTAATAACGTTTAAAGTTGAATCAACTAACTTACAATCACGATATTTACAGCCGAAATTTTAACCAAAACGAATTTAATATGAAAAAAGCTTTAAAAATCATTGGGACTATAATAGCACTTTTGTTTTTAGCACTTTTATTAATTCCTGTTTTATTTCAAGATAAAATTGAAGCTAAACTAAAACAAGCGATTAACGAAAATGTAAATGCTGAAGTCGAATGGCAATCACTGGATTTGAGCCTTATAAGAAGTTTTCCTAAAGCCAATGTCGAGCTTGAACAATTGTCTGTAATAAATATTGAACCCTTTAAAGGTGATACCTTGTTTTATGTCAAAGATCTTCAACTTAAAATGGGTTTATTTGACGTGATAACTTCAGATGCCATTAGCATTGATGACATTTATGTTGAAGGCGCCAATGTCAATATCCTTGTGAATGAGGATGGTACAGCGAACTACGATATCGCAAAACCTTCTGAAGAGACAAACGAAACTCCCGAAGAAGAAACAACTTCGGAAGAATCCGACTTGAATCTAAAGTTGAAATCCTATGAAATCAAAGACTCTAGAATAAGTTACAAATCTGGTGAAACAATGGCTTTTTTGTTAGATCATTTTAATCATTCTGGAAGTGGCGATTTTAGCCAAAATGTATTTGTATTAAATACCCACACAGACACAGACGTGTCTTTTTCTATGGAAGATTCCAAGTACTTTAACGAAACGGTCTTTGTCTTAGACGCCGATTTAGCCATGGATTTGAACCAAATGAAATTTAGTTTTAAAGACAATAAAGCGCTTATTAATCAACTTGAATTGCTATTTGAAGGTTATGTACAAATGAACGAAACCAATCAGGAAGTGAATATAGCTTTTAAAACACCAGATTCCGATTTCAAAAACTTAATGGCTTTGATTCCAGAGGAATATTCTGGGAGTCTTTCGGATATTGAAACTAAAGGAAATTTTGACATCGATGGCAAGATAAATGGCATTGTAGACGACACACATATTCCGATGTTGGATATCAATTTTAATAGTAAAAATGCCATGCTCCATTATAAAAGTCTGCCAAAGCAAATTGACAACATTAACATTGATTTGAACATCGAAAACAAAACAGGTATCGTTGAAGATACTAAGGTGAACCTGAATGGATTTTCATTTGATATCGGCAAAGACCAATTTAGCGGCTCTGTCTTTTTAAGAGACCTAACCGAAAACCTAAAAGCCGATATCATTGCAAAAGGGATTCTAAATCTTGATAACCTCACAGAAGCTTATCCGATTGAAGAAGATTTAGCTTTAAATGGAATTATAACAGCGGATCTCGAAACTCATTTTGACATGGAAAGTATTGAAAAAGAACAATATCAAAACATTAAAAGTCGAGGAATTTTTGAAGCTAAAAATTTTGAATACAGCTCAGAAGATTTCAATAATCCGGTAACCATCAGCAATGCTAAAGTTCAATTTGATCCTACAAATACAAGATTGATTAATTTTGAAATGAAAACAGGCCAAACGGATGTAAAAGCACAAGGCAATCTCGAAAACTTGATTGGCTACTTGGTGAATGATCAAGATTTAAAGGGAAATTTTACAGCCACTTCAAACACATTTAATCTTAATGATTTTATGACTGAAACTGAAGTCATTGAAGAAACAACCGAAGATCAAGAAGATAAATCTACAGAAACAAGTACAATCGAAACAGAAACCTTTAATCTACCTGACAAGTTAGATGTAAGTTTGAATGTTAATGCCAAAGAAGTCATTTACAGCAATTACAAGTTAAAAAACACAAAAGGTCAATTACAACTCAAACCTAAAGCGGCTTATATCAATCAATTAGAATCTGAACTTTTTGGAGGAAAAGTGTCTTTAAATGGAGATTTTAATACCATAGAGGAAAATCCTAAAATGAAAATGGATTTTAAACTTCAAGACGTTGACATTGTTTCTGCCATCGGCAATGTAGAACTTCTTAAAGGATTTACGCCTATCTTAAAGTCTTTGGTTGGAAAAATAACCACCGAATTCGATTTTTCTGGCGATTTAACCAACGATTTGTCGCCTATTTTAACGAGCCTAAGTGGTAGTGGTTTGGCAAATATTGTAACCGCCAAAATTGACACCGAAAAAATGCCATTGGCCAATGAATTAAATTCTTCTTTAAATGGTATAGATTTAAATAAATACAAATTAGAAAACGTATTGGCAAAATTTAGTTTTACAGATGGAAATATAGACGTGAAACCCGTAAACTTCAAAGTTGAAGACATCGATGTTGCTTTACAAGGTAAACACAGTTTGGACAATACAATGGACTACCAAGCCCAATTAGATATTCCTGCAAAATATTTTGGTAAGGATGTTGGAACTGAATTATCAAAACTGACTAAAACAGACCTTGATAAAATGAAAGTCAATTTGCCAATTGGCATAAGTGGCGCTTTGACAAATCCTAAGTTGCAACTTGATTATCAGGCCGCTGTGAAAGATTTGAAAGCTCAAATCATCAACCAACAAAAGGATGAACTAATTGATAAAGCTGCTGGTAAATTAAACAGCTTACTTGGAGGAAGTAAAGCCAAAGACAGTACTAAAACAAATGATGTCAAGAATGTTCTGAACAGCCTATTAGGTGGAAAGAAAAAGAAGGACAAGAAAAAAGAGGATAAAAAAGACAATTAATCCTTTTGAGCAAAAGAAAGTGAAGAATGGAATCCTATGAATTGTAAAAAAGAAAAAATAATTTAGGCCGTTTAGGACTTTGCAAATTGCATTTTCTGTAAGGTTTTAAATGTAAACTGTAAATGGCTTTTTGAAACATAGACTTTATATGAACTTATGCTATTAACCTTCATTGTCGCTTCAATTCTATTACAAATGAACAAAGCTTTAATAAGCATAATATTTATGCAGTAATTAGTTAGAAATTCTATGATATATTTAAATAATTGTAATATTAAATCTAAGGCTTATAAGCAGTCTTTTCAACAATAATTATATTCGGTTTTTATCAGAAATTTAGAATAAGAACGTCTCAATTTTGTTTAAATTTGACAACCATATTAAATAATCACAAGTGGGAGGATTAAATATTTCAAAAAAAATGACAATTCACGCTTCACTAGATAAAATATTCTCACTATTATCTGATTTTAACCATTGGCTAACTTGGTCACCTTGGCTTATTGCAGAGCCAGATGCCAAAGTAGATGTATCTGCATTAGGAAAATCATACTCTTGGGAAGGCAAACGAATTGGAAGTGGAAAAATGACCATTACCGATGAAACAGATTCTTCCATACATTTTGATCTGGTGTTTACAAAACCAAGAAAATCTAAAGCAAAAGTCTCTTTTTATTTACGAGCAAAAATAGATTCCACAGAAGTAGAATGGACTATGAATTCTAAATGGCCATTTTTT
The DNA here is from genome assembly GCA_030429455.1 of Bacteroidia bacterium. Classification (GTDB taxonomy): domain Bacteria; phylum Bacteroidota; class Bacteroidia; order Flavobacteriales; family Flavobacteriaceae; genus Psychroflexus. Next base: position 10,035 of record JAUIFC010000032.1, read on the forward strand.
CTTTTTTTTATGAAAAAACAAATGGAATCCTTTATTGGGATGGATTATGATCGAGGATTAAAAATGTTAAAAGAATATGTTGAAAGTGGTCAAGTTTCAAGCGAAATAGAGTTTATGGGTGTAAATGATTACGACGGATGCAATTATGTCGGGTTTACCAAAAACACTCCGCTTAAAGATGTTGGTGCAGAAATGGCTAAAGACTTTAAGGCGCTTAAAGAATGGTCCACAGAAAATAATATCGAAATCCTTGGAGATCCTTTTTCACAATACCATAAATGGGATGTTGTAAATAATCAAGTTAATTACACAGCAGCCATTCCAGTTGACAAAGATGTCAAGGATATTCCAAAAGGCAGTAAAAAGGGAATGTTTCCTAAACTTAAATTACATACAATTCGTCATTACGGTCCCCATGAATATTTAGGAAATGCTTGGAGTACAATTATGTTGCAAGAACGCAATAAAGAATTTAAGGCTAAAAAGGGAGTCCACCCTATGGAGTTCTATCGTAATAACCCAATACTGACAGACCCAAAAGACTTAATTACAGATGTTTGCCTTGCTTTAAATTAAAATCTACCTTAAAAAGTTAGTCAATTTTTAATTTTAAAGCATCGTAAGAATTGCTTCTTATACCAATAAGGCCATACTTAGTTTCGCCGCTCTTTATGGTAGAGCCGTTGATATTATAGTCTAATAATTCTTGTTTAAATTTTTTGTTTGCAGAACCAGCCGTAATCATATTTCCTCCTGCAATTCCAGGACCTAAAATTAAACCTATTGGAAAAGAACTGGTTTCTTCTTCAAAACCATTCGAATTAGTTTCAGTGGTGTAAAGGTTAACTGGTGTAAGCAATAAATAAAACAAATAAGAGGCTGTACTTTGTTTTAAGGTTGTAAAAAGTTCGTCATTTTGCATTATGTATATGACATTCCCGTTTTCGTAAGTTAATTTTAAATCTTTACCAAACACATAATCTTCATTGGAATTATTGGTAATCTTTACAGCTACTACTTTTATCTCTCTTTTTTCTTCCTTTTTCTTATATTTTTTAGCCAAAAGATCATACTTGTATTCAAGTTTCAAATCCTCATTTTCATTTTGGGATATATAATTTATAGCTTTTGGGTTTATCATTTTATAACCTGATGCACAGTTAGTTAAAGACAAAACTACTACTGACAAACATAAATACTTAATAAGCTTCATAGTGTTAATTAAATTTTTAATTTAAAAATGTAAAGGTAAAACTGTTTTTAAACAAGAAACATTGATATCTTAAATAATGTGGCCTTAGCTGTATGATAAATATCAATAAAAACTCAATTTAATTTGCTGACGTTTTTACCGACTAAAGTCACATAATTTTTCATAAGATTTGCTGTCATGCAAGAATGTACAGGAAGGATAAGCAAATGGTCTCCAATGTTGTATTCATTAATGATTTCTTTTGGTGCAGAAACAATGCCATGTTCTTGGGACAAACTCTTGACGTACATGTTTGGGATTATTTTTCCCCAGGAAGATTCTCCTTTCTCCACTACTCTGCCATAAACGGTTCCTTCAACATCCTCTAAACGATCTTTTGAAAAATGAACACCACCTCCATAAATCACAATTTCTGAACGATTCTTGTGAATGGCTACAATTGGGCAAGCTAAGGCTACTGCAATTTGAGCCGCGGTATTTGAGCCTATTTGGTGTTGCATTAAATCATAAAACACAAAATTTCCTGGGCGAATTTCATCAACGCCTGAAAAATCTTCAGCTATACTACACGTTGGCGTATCGCCAATAGAAATACGTGCCGCAGGATAATGCTTTTTTAAATTACTCATCTGACTTAATGCCAATGTATTAATGTCTTTGATTTCAACAATTGATTTAGACTTATAAGTATGTCCAGAATGTGCAAAAAATCCTGTAAACGATAGCAACGGATTAGCGCTTATGATACTTAAAATTTCATTAATCAAAACTAAATTGCCTGTATCTATTCCAGTACGGTGGTAGCCAACATCCACTTGAATATAAACGTGCACATGATGATTTAAATGCTTTGAAAGAAAAACAATACTTTCAATATTCTCCACTGCCAAATGAAGTTTAATTGTAGAAGCAAGATGATTGATTGTATCGATTTCATTGACATTTGTTGGAAAAGCAACCAAAATATCATCCCAATCTTTTGCAAAATAACTTGCCATGGTCAAAGAGGAAACTGTAATTTTAGAAACACCAGCATCTTTAAACCAAGTCCCGATTTCCAAAGATTGATGCGTTTTAAAATGTGGCCTTAACTCTACTCTATGTCGAAGGGCTTTGTCTGCCATCCATTGTATATTGGCTTTGCATTTTTTCTCGTCAAGGATTAAGGTTGGTGTTTTTATCATTTTTAAAACTAGAGTGAAAACAAGTTTTATATTTGTTTTATTTTAAAATCTATTGTCCAATAATCGTCTATGGTAATTTATTTGTCCAAGATGATAATTTAAATGAGAATGTATATGCATTAAAGTATAAGTCATTCCTGTTTTTGTTCGCCATATCTGGATTGGAAAATCTTCTTTTAATCGTTGTTCTGTAAGCAAATCAAAGCCTTGATGTACAACTTTTAGGGTGTCATCAATTTTCTGAATCAACTCCCTTTTTCCCATAAACTCACATGAAAACTCATAATCTCTTTGTCTTACATATCCATTTTCACATATTCCAGCACCAATATAGTGATTTAAATTACCGACAATGTGAACGCAAAGATTTCCTGCTGAATTTTTAACATCGGCGGTTGTTTTCCACATGACATCATAATTGTTGTAAGAATCTATATCAATCTTTAATCGATTTAAGTCTCTTTCAAATAATTCTTTTAACGCCTCTATTACCATCTTTATTTAAATTTAGGATTAATATTCTAATAAGTCTTCAACATATGTTTTTAGATGTTGCTTAGCCAAATATTTTTCCTCCAAATTTCCTGCAAAAGGGATTGGTGTATCCAAACTGGATAATCTTTTCACTGGCGCATCTAAATATTCAAATCCATGTTCGGCTATCCATGAGGAAATTTCGGATGCAACTCCACCGTAAGCTGAGTCTTCTTGTAAAACCAATACACGTCCAGTGCGCTTTACCGTATCCAATATGGCATCGTAATCTAGTGGTTTTAGAGTTCTTAAGTCTAGAATATCAAACGTGTCTGATTCGTACTCGTCAAGCAATTCCAATGCCCAATGCACTCCCAAACCATAGGTAATTATACTCATTTTTATTCCAGAATTTACGAGTTTAGCCTTACCTATTTCAGTAGTGTAATAATCGGTTGGAACATGACCTCTTAAGCTTCGATAAAGGGCTTTATGCTCAAAAAACAAAATAGGATTTGGGTCTTCGATGGCGGCACAAAGCAGGCCTTTAGCATCCTCTGGAAATGCCGGATAAACTACTTTCAAGCCAGGCGTTTTTGTAAACCAAGCTTCATTTGTTTGACTATGAAATGGCCCCGCTCCAACACCTGCTCCACAGGGCATTCGGATAAGAACATCTGCCGCTTGATTCCAACGGTAATGCACCTTTGCAAGATAATTTACAATTGGATTAAACCCAGAAGATACAAAATCGCCAAATTGCATTTCGACAATAGCCTTAATGCCACAAATACTTAATCCCATGGCGGCTTCGATAATAGCAGATTCGCAAATTGGTGTATTTCTAACGCGATCTTTTCCAAATTCATCCAGAAAACCTTCAGTGATTTTAAATACACCACCATATTCTGCAATATCCTGCCCCATTATCACAGCATCATTATAAGTCCTCATACTTTGCTTTAGGCCTAGAGCAATCGCATCTACAAAACGCAATTCTCCAGTCTGATTGGTTTGAGGCAGTGTTTCTGTAAACGTGTAAGTGGCATAAACGTCTTCCAATTCATGTTCTGGAGTCGATTCAATTTTAGGCTCGTTAAAAGCCATGTCAAGATGTTTGTTGATTTCTACTTTAATTTCATTCCTAGTTTCTTCAACAAAAGTTTTATTGATTATGTTTTCCTTTAACAGAAAAGCTTCAAAATTTAGTATCGGATCCTTTGCCTCCCAATGTTCCATTAAATCCTTTGGAACATACTTTGTGCCGCTAGCCTCTTCATGACCACGACGTCTAAACGTTTTAAACTCCACTAAAACAGGCTTCGGATTTTGTCGAACATCTTCAAAAATATGCTTCATTTTAGAAAAGACTTCCACAATATTATTGCCGTCAACAATATGCGATTCCATGCCATAAGCAACACCTCTATCGGCCAAATTCTCGATATTGTACTGCTCTACAGATGGTGTGGATAAACCGTATCCATTATTTTCGATACAAAAAACAACAGGCAGATTCCAAACAGATGCCACATTTAAAGCTTCGTGAAAATCGCCTTCACTTGTGGCGCCTTCACCAGTAAAAACTGTAGTAACCTGTTTTGTGTTTTTTAATGTTTGAGCTAAAGCAATCCCATCTGCCACACCTAATTGCGGACCAAGATGAGAAATCATACCAACGATGTTAAACTCTTGTGTTCCAAAATGAAAACTACGATCTCTACCTTTTGTAAAGCCACTTGCCTTGCCCTGCCATTGTCCAAAAAGTCGATATAAAGGAATATTCCGTGTTGTAAAAACACCTAAATTCCTATGCATCGGCAAAATATATTCTTCGTCATGCATTGCCGAAGTTACACCGACAGCAATCGCTTCTTGACCAATACCACTAAACCACTTTGATATTTTACCCTGGCGAAGCAAGATGAGCATTTTCTCTTCTATAAGCCTAGGTTTCAGCAACTTTTTATATAAATCTCGTAACGTATTTTTACTGAGTTGGCGTTTATCAAATTCCATTAAACTTTTGTTATAAAAAAGCGTAAATGTATAACTATTGAAGATTACAAAGTTGCTTTTTTAATAAAAATTGGCTGTAAATATTAGGAATTCTGCATAAATGAAACCATTTGAATTGCTGTAAATAAAATCGAAATCCAGACTTTATACTAAATTAATAGCTGTTGCTAAAACAAAATTAGGAATTTAAGATTGTTGAGTATTTATTAAAAAACCTTAATAAAATCATGTACTTTTGAAATTCAAAATTGTTGAAAATGAACAAATCCACCAAAATAGTAGCCATAGTTTTAGGTCTAATTGTATTTGTCTTTTTAGGCTTTTATTTTCTGAAAGCAAACACAAAAAAGTTAAGCCCAGAAGAAACAATAACATTTTCTAAAGACGACTTACAAATTGAAGTCTATTACAACCGCCCATCTAAAAAGGACAGGGTTATTTTCGGCGAATTGGTGCCTTACAACGAAGTTTGGAGAACAGGTGCAAACGAGGCCACAACTTTTGAAACCAATAAAGACATAGAAATTGAAGGAAAGGTTTTAAAAGCTGGAAAATACACCTTATGGACTATTCCCAACACAACCTCATGGCAGGTAATTTTTAACGACCAGATGTACAGTTGGGGTGTTAATTTTTCAGATGGAAAAGCATCACGAATTGAAAAATTTGATGTGTTAACTGCCGAAGTTCCAATCTCCAAAAATTTGAAAACCATGGAACAATTCAGCATTTACTTTGATGAACAATTTGACACCATAAACATGTTTCTCGCCTGGGATAATATCGTTGTTCCTTTATCCCTAAAACCTGTTTCAAATTAAATCGAATAATTGTGAGCAACCACATTAATCCCATCTATAAATCTATAAAGCGGAAACGTTCGTTGCCAGAAACAAGTCGCTTATTACAGAATTTAACAAACGGAGATAAAGTAGCCTTAAGTCAAGCAATCACCTTAATTGAGAGTGAACAACCAAAACACCAGTCCATTGTAGAAGATTTGGTGACACATTGTTTACCGCTTTCGGGCAATTCCTTACGCATTGGAATTACTGGTGTACCTGGAGTTGGAAAAAGTACATTTATCGAAGCATTTGGAAATTTTTTGATTTCTCAAGGAAAAAAAATTGCAGTCCTAGCTGTAGATCCGTCAAGCTCGGTGACTGGCGGCAGTATATTAGGTGACAAAACGCGTATGCATAGTCTCGTAAATCACAAAAATGCATACATAAGACCAACCGCATCAGGCACTTCGTTGGGTGGTGTAGCTCGAAAAACAAGAGAAAGTATTATCCTTTGCGAAGCTTCTGGATACGATGTTATTTTGGTTGAGACAGTTGGTGTTGGCCAAAGCGAAACCGCTGTACATGGGATGACAGATTTTTTCCTTTTATTAAAACTTGCCGGCGCTGGCGACGAACTTCAAGGTATAAAAAGAGGAATCATCGAAATGGCTGATGCGATACTTATTAATAAAGCCGACGGCGACAATATCAAACCTGCACAACGCGCAAGAGTCGAGTTTACAAAGGCTTTACATTTATATCCTGTCAAAGCGAACGGATGGTCGCCAAAAGTTAAATGTGTTTCTGCCCTTCAAACAGAGGGAATTGGTAAGGTTTGGGAAATGATCAAAAGCTTTGTTGAACAAACCAAGTCTAATGGTTTTTTTGACAAAAACAGATTTAACCAACAAAAATATTGGTTAACTGAAAGCTTAGATACCAAACTTAAGAGAAGTTTTTATAATAAACCTATCATCAAAGCTAAACTGTCAACTTACTTAAACGATATTGAACATCAAAAAATATCTTCGTTTAAAGCTGCAGACGAATTGTATGAAATTTACCTACAGGCATTAAGAGGTCAGTGATTTTTTTACCATAGAGTAGAACTGTGTATTGATAAAATAGACAATACTATATCTTAAACATCCTAAAGGCCTTTAAATTGAAAAAATATTTTGATATAAGTTGCTAGAAAGAAATTTATTTCTAAATTTGCAACTCGAAAAAAATAAGTAAAAATGAGAAAAGGTATTCACCCAAATAATTATAGATTAGTAGCTTTCAAAGATATGTCTAATGAAGATGTATTTATAACCAAATCTACGGTAGATACTAAAGAAACGTTAGAAGTTGATGGTGTAGAATATCCATTGTACAAGTTAGAAATATCAAGAACTTCGCATCCATTTTACACTGGAAAAACTAAATTGGTTGATACTGCTGGTAGAATAGACAAGTTCAAAAACAAATACGCTAAATTTAAAAAGAAATAATTTTTTTAAACCTTATACAATTAATCCTCGCAATAGCGGGGATTTTTTATTTTATATGATGTTATTTTTAGGTATTTCATTACTTTAGTATAAAAATAGTTTTAAATGAAAAAAATTGCTGTTGTAGGACCAATTCCTAGAGATACCATCAAGACACATAAAAAAGAAACAATAAAAAAATATGGATGCGTCACACATCCCACTATTGCTTTAGGAAAATTAATGGAAGGCGATGGTACTGTTTATCCCATCAGTCATATTCACAAAATTGATGAATCTGCAATTTTAGAACTATTTAAAGACTACTCAGCGATTGACACAAGCGGTATTTCTAGCGAGCAGAATTCTGGAACTGTTATTTTTTTAGATTTTGTAGATCAGAATAACAGAATGGAAAAACAAACCGCGTTCATGTCCCCCATTTTGCCTAAAGATGTAGAAAAATTTTTGAATGTCGATGCTTTTGTCTTTGTGCCTATAAGCGATTTTGAAATTCCTTTAGAAACGCTAAAATACATAAAGAATAATTCCAATGCAAAAATCATATTCGATGCCCATGGCCCCACAACTTGCGTTACCGTCAATGGAGATCGCCTACGCAGATTTTGGATAGAAATAGAACAATGGCTTCCTTATATAGATGTATTAAAAATGAATTTGGAAGAATCGCAATGCTGTTGGTTTAACAACGAATACGAATTAGACGGAATGGAGTCTTATGATGAAAGTAAACATGATCATTTAGACGGCTTGGCAGATTTTGTACTCAAAAACAAAACGCATGATTTATACGTTACTTTAGATGCCGATGGATGTAATCACTACACTCTAAACGATAATAATGAAGTCGTAAAAACCTTTATCAAATCCATGAGAATGGAACATGTGATAGATACAACAGGCTGTGGAGATAGTTTCGCTGGTGGTTTAGCCTATGGTTTAAGCTATTATGAGGACACCAAAACTGCGGGACAGTTTGCCAATATTTTGGGAGCGTTTAGAACGCAAGGCAAAACCTTCGAAGTATTTAAAAACAAGGAAGTAACCTACAATACCTTAAAAGGTTATTACGGCGATAATTAATTGATTTAAAATAGCTTATACGCATAAATGAAAGTTGAAACACAATTATGGAAGTGGGATGACAAGCAATATAATTCAACCGGTTATCATCTCGGTCAGAAGATAGATAAAACAGACCAATCCATTTATTCGTGTAATGACCATACTTACAAATTAAAAGACTTCAACAATATTTCACTCCAACACGATGATGAATTAATTATCGAACACATAGCCTATTTTGATGATTTTCCTATAATCGATAACGAAAGACCAAAATCATTTACAAAAAAAGACATAATTCAATTCGTTGAAAGATATTTGGTTAAAGTTGAAGATGAATTTCAAGGCGATATACTCTATCTAATTTTCAGAGATGAACTTTTAAGCTCTTCATTTATAGTAAGTCTTCATAAAAAAATAAATCCTAAAAAAATAAAATCTATTAGATATACTTGAACAAATCTATTTATAAAAAAAGCCCTTCAAAAAAATGAAAGGCTTATGTAAAATATATGTGTTTATGAAATTATCTTCTAATTTCTTTAATTCTAGCTTTTTTACCAGTAAGATTTCTAAAGTAGTAAATTCTTGAGCGTCTAACTTTACCTCTTTTATTTACTTCAATCTTTTGGATAGATGGCATGTTGATTGGAAAAATTCTTTCGACACCAACTGTCCCACTCATTTTTCTAATTGTAAATGTCTTAGTCAATCCAGTACCTTTAATTTGCATCACAACACCTTTAAAGAACTGCACTCTTGTTTTTTGACCTTCGCTAATTTCATAGTAAACTGTTATGGTGTCTCCACTAGAAAATTCAGGAAAATCTTTTTTTTGGATGAATTCGTCTTGTACGTATTTTATTAAATCCATGATAAAATGTATTATTGTGTAATTCTTTACAACATTCACGATTATCGTCAGAGGTTTTAAAGAGTTTGCAAAAATAAACTAAATTTTTATTATAACAAATTCACACCATTAAAAAACTTTTAAAATGCTAGATATTAAGAGGTTTATTCGAGAAATACCCGATTATCCGAAAAAAGGAATCAGTTATAAAGACATTACGCCTTTGTTACTTGAACCTCAAATCGTTAACCATTGCGTCGACATCATGTTAGATCATATCCCTAAAGATATTACAATTCACAAAGTTGTAGGTATCGAATCCAGAGGATTTTTACTATCCAGTATAATCGCCCAAAAACTAAATGCTGGTCTTGTATTGGTTAGAAAAGCAGGCAAATTACCTTACAAAACAGTCAAAAAAGAATATGAGTTGGAATATGGTACAGACACAATCGAAATGCATATCGATTCAATAAAACAAAATGAAAATATCATTATTCATGATGATGTTTTAGCTACGGGAGGAACAGCAAAAGCTACCAACGAATTGGTAAAAGAATGTGGCGGAAATGTCATTCAGCATAATTTCTTAATTGAATTGGAATTTCTAAATGGCCGAAAACTTCTGGAACCTGACGATATTTTTAGCGTATTGTTTTATTAAATAATTCAAAATCTAAATAAAATCAACCTATACATCAATTATTTTTAGACCATAAACACTTTATTATATTCAAATGAAACATCTACCAGTCGCAATCTTTATATTTTGTTCGCTTTTACTTAATGGACAAGAATTACAAGGTTATTCTACAGAAGAAGCTTCAAAACAAATTAAAATTGAAGAACAATTTAGAACTTCAATTGATAAGAGTAGATTTAAAACGCATTTAAAATCTTTAACTTCAGAACCTCATCTTGCCGGAACACCAGAAAATGAAAGGGTTAGAGATTACATGGCTATGGTAATGAAAGAAGCTGGTTTGGATGTTAAATCCTATCCTTACGAGGTGTATTTAAGCGATGGTCCTGGAGAATCTCATATCGAAATCATTTCTCCTGAACGACTAGTTCTCGAACAAAAAGAAAAAGCACTCGAAGAAGACCCCTTTTCAAACCATCCTAAACTTCTAAAGGGTTTCAACATGTTTTCGGGAAGTGCAGAAGTTACGGCAGAAGTTGTTTACGCCAATTATGGTAGAAAACAGGACTTTGAAATGTTAAAAGAACTGGGCATAGACATTACCGGAAAGATTGTTATAGCTAGGTACGGCGGTAATTTTAGAGGCTATAAAGCAAAATTCGCAGAAGCTCACGGTGCCGCAGGTTTGATAATTTATACAGACCCTAAAGACTCAGGATTCACAAGAGGTTTGGTATTTCCAGAAGGCGTGTATTATAATGAATCTGGAATCCAAAGAGGGTCTTTGCTCACTTTAGACTGGACGGGAGATCCGCTAACACCTTATGAACCCGCTTTACCTTTGGGTGATAAAAATTCCCCTGAAAGGTTAAACCCAGACCAAGTAGGTTTGCATACCATACCTGTTACTCCAATAGGCTATGGTGCCGCAAATCATATCTTCAAACACATGAAAGGCGGCGTTGTGCCTCAATCATGGCAAGGAGGTTTGCCTTACACATATAGACTCGAAGGTGGTAGTGATTTAAAAATCAATTTTAAAGTAAATCAACCCAAAGTTCAGACGAAAGTTTATAATGTGGTTGGAACGCTTAAAGGCAAAACTTTTCCAGATGAATGGATTATCTTAGGCTGTCATTATGACGCCTGGTCTTTTGGTGCCACAGACCCGAATTCGGGAACAGCAATGCTATTAAGCCTTTCTGAAACATTGGGAAAAATGGCTAAAGCTGGCAAACGTCCTAAAAGGTCTATTCTTATCGCACATTGGGATGCCGAAGAGCATGGCGTAATTGGTTCGACAGAATGGGTAGAACAACTTAAAGACGAGCTTAAAGCCAAATCTGTAGCTTACATTAATTTAGATGGTGCAGCTTCTGGAAAAAGTTTCGGTGCTTCATCTTCTCCAAGTTTAAAAACCATCCTTGCAGAGTCGACTAAATTGGTAGATTATCCGTATTCTGACAAAACCGTTTATGAAGAATGGACAAAAGACAATCCGACACCAAGAATTGGCAATCTTGGAGGCGGTTCGGATCACATCGCTTTTTACATGCATTCGGGCATTCCATCTTTAAGTGCTGGTTACAGAGGTCCAACATTGTACCACACAAATTATGACGATTATTATTTCTATGAAACATTTGTAGATCCTGATTTTCAAATAGGTCCTAATTTGGAAGCTGTAATGGGAACCTTGAGTTTAAGATTGGCAAATGCTCAAATTTTGCCATACGATGTTGTTAGATATGCTACAGATTTAAATATTCATTTTGAAAATGCTCATAAACAAGTAAAAGCCTATTCTCCTCAATTTGAAGGTTTTAAAAATTGTGAAATGGCCATAAATAAGCTAAAGATATCAGCTGAAAAGTTGACGCTTGCTATAGAAAAAGCGATACACAATAATTCATTTAAAAAGAGAACACTCAAAACCATCAATAAGCATTTGCTCGAATTAGAAAAAAGTTTTTTAATAAATGAAGGTCTTCCATTTGGAGATTGGTATAAGTCGCTTTATGTGTCATCCGATCCTTTTAGCGGTTATGCCTCTTGGATTTTACCAGCAATTCAATACCAGATAGAATCTAAAGATGAGAGTAAACTGTCGTATTGGGATGAAAAATATGCAGAGGTTATAAATAATTTGACTACAAAAATAAATGCTGTAATGCCATTGTTGGAGTAGATAATATTTATTTGAGAATCTTCTTAAGACCATTCAGATTTCGATTTGAATGGTCTTATTTGTTTTAAACAAAAACACTTATGCTTATATTTGAAAAGCAACCTAAAATGATTCCACGCCATGCCAGAAGTAACACAAGAAAAAAATGAGAAAATAGCGAAAATGAATTTTGCATCTGTTTACCCACATTACCTATCTAGAATCGAAAAACATGGAAGAACTAAAGCAGAACTCGATCACGTAATTTTATGGTTAACGGGCTATCAGCAAGATACTTTAGATGCCTTTATCAAAGGAAATGGAACTTTTGGCGATTTTTTTCAAGGCGCTCAAATACATCAAAATGCGCATATGGTCAAAGGGGTTGTCTGCGGATACCGTATCGAAACTATACCAAACGAATTTTCTTTATACCGCGATTGCAGAAGAATGGAAAAGTTAATTGACGAATTGGCTAAAGGTCGTAAAATGGAGAAGATATTACGCAAAGAAAAAAGTTAGGTAATAGGTCTCAACGCAATGTTAAAGTCTAGTTTGTAAACTAATACTATTTAATTAGCCCACAGTTTACGTTTCTTGAATACATTATTGAGCGTTTACAATTATTTCTCGAGGTCAGTCTTGATTTAAACACATAAAATTCAATCAAACGCAGAAATCCAAGTCAGGTAACACGAGAGCAGTAGAAGCCTTTTCTTTTGAAAAAAACACATTTTTTTCAACGTCGCTTAATCCGACACTTGAAAAGTTGTATTAAAAAACTTACAATCCAAATTACAACTTTCACATGGTTTAAAATTGTGCTTTTTAGTTTACTTTGCAAACAATATTTAAGAATATAATTAAGGTTTTATTGGTATAATGCTATTTTAGAGAAGACTAGTACTTATTAACAGATTTCAATTATCTATTTTAGCTCATAGAATAAAAATAAAACGATTTTAAAGTGGAACGAAAGTATAAACTCGTTAATTTATTTTGGGTTATTCAACTCATCTTACCAATAGTTGTAGTTACTATATTTCAACTCACCTTTGTTTTAGAGTCAAAAATTATTATTGGTCATTTATTAGTGATTTTCTGCACTAACCTGTCGATAATTATTTTGGGTTTTTTACTTGATTCAAAACTGCTTAGGCCATACCAAAATACTACAAAATATGTGCTTTCTAGTTTTTATGGTATTTTTTTAATTCTTCTCTACTACACATATCTTTTTGCATTTTTAGGCAAATATTTTAACTCAAAAATATATACTGTACAAATTATTCTAGGGTACCTAAAACATATAAATAAGTTAATAGACTTCTTTTCTGTAAGCCCCTATTTGGTGTATTTTGGACTGTTTATCATTCCTCTGATTATTTTTACATTGGTTCTATATAAGTCTACCTTCATATGTCAAGGATTTTTAGTTGTTAAAAGTTTTATTCTCAAGCATAATTTTAATAATCCACCTAACTATATAAGAGCCAATATAATTGTCTTTGTATTTCTTTCTGGTTTTGTTGTCAGTAAATTCTTTTTCATGCAAACAAAAGTTTCTGATAGACTACTTACGATGGAAGAACCAATTTTTTCCTTTTTCTTTAACAACAACCCTTTTCAAGGTCATAATATGGAAGGTTTTAATGAAGATGTTGTTACACGAAAGGCATACCGCAAAAACATAGAATTTCAGAAAAAAAATATCATTATTATTGTAATCGATGCCCTTCGTTCAGATCATTTGGGACTTTATGGCTATGATAGAAAAACATCACCTTTTATTGATAGCCTTTATTCATCAGGTGATCTGAAAAAAATAGAATTATCTTTTTCTGCTGCGGCAGCTTCTTTTGCGGGTATTAATAGCATATTAAGATCAAGAATATGGGCTCAAACAGGATATAATAACTTCTCTATACAGCAACTGCTAAAAGACCAGGGATACGAAATTAATTTTCTTCTTTCAGGAGACCATACTAACTTTTATGGTTTAAAATCGTTTTATGGTAAGGACTCAGATTTCAACTATTACATCGATGCATCAACTACCGAAAAATACGTCATTGCAGACGACAGAATTATTTTTGAAGGACTCGAAAATATAGAGGTTTACGACAATAACCCGTCTTATTTCCATTTCCACCTTAACTCAGCTCATTTAATGGGCATAAAGCAGGAGAAATATGAAAAGTTTACCCCTGCTGATGCAAAAAAGATGAATGTAGAAAATTACACCAACTATTATGATAACGGTATATTACAGGCTGATGATTACGTAAAAGAGATTTTCAAGATTTTATATTCTAAAAAGTATTTGCAAAATAGTATTGTTATCCTTACGTCAGATCACGGGGAAGCACTTGGCGAAAGAGGAGAGTTTGGTCACGGTAAGAGTGTGTTCACTGATCAGCTTTTAATCCCAATTTTAATCTATGATACGGATACCGTTCAATACAAAAATACGAAATATGCAACCACTTTGGATATTGCTCCCACAATAGTCGATAGACTTGGGCTTCCAATTCCTGAAACCTGGAAAGGAAACTCTTTGTACACCGAAGAACCTCGAGAATATACATTTCATCAAATATATGAGCATTATGCGATTATACACACTACAGAGAATTCACAATTTAAGTATGTCTATAATCGTAAAACAAATAAGCAAGAGATTTATGATTTAAAGAATGATCTACTTGAAACAAATAACCTTATTGACTCATTGAACATTGAATATGTAAACAGCCTAAGAAATAAACTGTCTCAGTTTAATTTAAATCCATGAAAAATACAATAATCAAGCTCTTATCCATGTTAATGAGAATTGCTTAAATAGAGACAAATATCTAAATTTAAGCTTGTAACAACTAAATTACATTCCATAGCCTGCTAGATATCTGGCGGAAAAGTGCAAATAGGTCTCATAGTAAACAAAGCTTAAAAAATGATCAAATCTCAACTTTTACCTAAAATCAACTTCACCAGCAACCTGAGGTAACAACAACGACAAATCGATATTTCCAATACAAGAAGATTACAAACTTTTTGCTGAATCTATCATATTGGGTTCAACGTAATTTTTTCACAAGTTATTCAGGATTCTTCCTGAAGGCGCAACAGTCTGTCTCGATACATATCGGAAAAAATTTGCTGTTAGCTTTAATTAATATAACTCATTATCTCTTAAATATATATGTATATTTCCTGGATTTGGCAAAAAATCATCCCACTCACCTCTAACTATTTTCTTTTTCATTAATGGGTACCCTTCTTTTATTAATTCTTCCCAAAGAATAGAATGAAGATTGGTTTTTATTGGCTTATTATATTTTGAAGTCATATCACTTGCCTTAAACCAAGAAGAGGGTGTCAGCCCTTTACTTATCATAAAGGTACTTAAGTCAATTTCAATATTTTGGATTATGAAATTTCTCAATTTGTTTTTGTCTTTTATTGAAAAAATATATTCGAAGTCTAAGCCTTCTAAAAATTCAATTAACATATTAATAGCTTCATTCTTAAAAATCAGAAAGTGACTTTGAATATGATAAGATATTTCAAATGAATCTGTAATACCGCAAAAATTAGAATCATTTTCGTTACACCAAGAAAAAAAATGTTTCAAATTACTGTTTGGTAATAAAACATTACTATTATTTACTAGTGCTAATAAATTATACTTCGATAAATCTGTATTGTTAATGGCATTGTAGAAGAAACCAAAATCATATCCCTTATTTGGAAGAATCAAATAGTTGAATTTATCATTTTTTGGTTTTACATTAGTTAAAACAATAACTTCATCAAAATGGTTCTTCAGTTCTTCGATGTATGGTATATCCATTTCGTGAAACTGGTCTTTTTTCCACGGCAACCATTTGTTTTTCCTTGGAACGTAACTGACAAAAAAACATAACGACTTCATATTGTGACTTAAATGCGCATTATTTTTCATAAAAAAATACCAAAACCTGTAGAAGAAAGACTTCTCCTAGTGTTTTGATATACGAGTTATTTCATTTTTTTTTATGATAACGACAACTAAATAAACATAAAATAATCTCTAGCATGAAAATAATAAAAAATAACAAAACAATCACCCCAATTGCAGGAATGTCTATCAATTTATGCTCCTACTCTTTTTTGTATTTACTAGTCTTGGCATAGAATTGTTTTATCACTGTCGATGCTAGTGATACTGTTGTTGCTCTTGAAACTGTAGATGCTGTAGATGCTGTAGATGCAGTTGTTGATACTTTTGATTCTGTTGAAACTGTTGATTCTATTGTTACTATTGTTGCTGTTGAAGTTATAGTAAACCTTTCAAATTATTTAGTTGTTTCTCCTCCCATTTCAGTAAAAACATGGTCTTTTGGCTCCCATAATTCAATTTTATTTCCTTCATCGTCCATGATGTGGACAAACTTGCCATAGTCATATTCAACAATTTCATCAACTATAGTTACGCCGTTTTGGCTAAGTTGATTCACTAATCCTTCAATATTCTGAACTCTATAATTAATCATGAATTCTTTTTTTGATGGCTTGAAATAGTCACTTCCTTTTTCAAAAGGACTCCATTGCAAATAGTTGATTTCTTGTGGATTATTTGCATTTCTAAATTCAAAACTTGAACCCCATTCATTGGTTTTTAAACCCAAGTTTTGAGCATACCATTCTCTGGATTTTTTAGGATTGTCGGAAAAAAAGAAAATTCCTCCTATTCCAGTTACTTTTGGAGTTAATTCGGCATTAGAATTCGATTGTTCATCTTTAGATGTAGACATAGCAATGGTTTTAAAAGTTACTTACCCGTGCAACTTACAATAAAAACCATTGCCAAAAATCTTAAAATGTTGAAAAAATTATTTTTTATAATTGTCGTCCCAATCTTTCACCTGGGGATCACCCAATTTATCTTGCGATTTAGCAACAAGCATAGACACAGCCGCATCTCCTGTTACATTTACAGAAGTTCTAAGCATATCCAATGGTCTATCCATTGCAAATATAAGTGCTAAACCTGCCTCCGGAATTCCTGCTTGGCCTAAAACGATAACTAACATTACCATTCCAGCACCTGGAACAGCTGCCGAACCAATGGAAGCCAATGTAGCTGTTGCGATTATACCCAATTGAGTTCCTAAGGTTAAATCCATTCCAAAAGCCTGAGCAATAAACACAGCAGCAACGGCCTGATACAAACTTGTTCCATCCATATTTATGGTCGCACCAATAGGCAGCACAAAACTTGACACTTGACGATGTACACCTAAATGCTCTTCTACCCTTTCCATCGTAACGGGTAAAGTCGCTGCACTACTACTTGTTGAAATTGCAAGCAATTGTGCCGGTGAAATACCATTGAGGAAAAACTTAGGCGACTTGTTGGTAAATATTTTGACAATAAGCATATAAACCCCAATCATTAAAGCAAGCCCAATAATGACAGATAAAGAATAATACAGCAATGCGATAATTAAATCCGAAGAAGGTGCTTCTACAATTAATGCTGCCATCAACGCGAAAACACCATAGGGTGCTGCCAACATGATAATATCTATCATTTTGAGAATAACTTCATTAAGGCCATCAAAGAAATCTTTGACAGGTTTTGCATTTTTCTCTGGGATGAGAATTAAACCTATTCCGAAAAAAATTGCGAAAAAGATGACCTGAAGCATATTCCCATTACTCGAAGCTGCTCCAATAATATTATCTGGCACTAAATCCTCTAGCGCTTGTAAAGGGCCTTTTTGTTTTTGATTTTGTGCATCTTTTTGTTTGGATTCTGCGTCTCCAGCATAAGCTTCTAAAAGTTCTGTTCTAGTTTTTTCGTCTATTGAATTGCCTGGTTGAATAATATTTACGATTACCAATCCAATACTTACTGCAATAAGCGTAGTGATAATGTAAGTGGTAATCGTACGAAAACCCATTTTAGAAAGGCTGGATATATCTTTTAAATCTGAAACACCTTTAATCAATGATGCCAAAATAAGTGGTACAGCAATCAATTTTAAAGAATTGATAAAAATATTTCCGAATGGTTTTATCCAATCCGAAACAAATTGTTTTCCCCAAGAAAACTGGGTAAAAATCAATCCCACTAAAATACCAACAAACATTCCTATAAGAATCTGCCAATGCAGCGCTAATTTTTTCATCTATAATTTTTAAAGTTTTGATGTTTTATCTAGTAAGTAATAATCTGCCATAACTAAAGCTGCCATGGCTTCTACAATAGGAATTGCTCTTGGAACCACGCAAGGGTCGTGCCTGCCTTTTCCTTTGACGACTACTTCCTCGTTTTGATTATTTATACTCTTTTGATCTTGAATTAATGTCGCTACGGGTTTAAAAGCAACATTAAAGTAAATATCCATGCCATTGCTTATACCTCCCTGAATACCACCACTTTGATTAGTGCTCGTGGTACCATCTGAAGATATGGAATCATTATGTTGACTGCCTAACATGGTTGTACCTCTAAATCCGCTTCCATATTCGAATCCTTTTACCGCATTAATCGACAACATAGCTTTTCCAAGCTCGGCAT
>JAUIFC010000033.1 GCA_030429455.1 Bacteroidia bacterium
GAATATAGATAGTCAGGACGATTGGAAGTTTTTTGAAGAGGCTTTTAATAATGCGGATAAAGACTTTTTTAAAAAACTAAAAGAGAATCATGCTCTATTAACGCACAATGATTTTAAACTTTGCGCTTATTTAAGATTAAATTTAAGTTCAAAAGAAATAGCTCCTTTATTCAATATTTCAACCAAAAGTGTAGAGATAAAGCGATATCGATTACGTAAGAAGATGAATCTTGATAGAGATCAGAGTTTAACGGACTATATATTGAGTCTTTAAGCTCTACAATGCCACTTTTAGTCTTTACAAAAACTCTACATTAGACTATGCTTTAATTTTAACAATTGTTCAGTAAACAATTTAAATATATGATATTCAGTAATATATAAATTGAAACACTTTAATATTGACTTCTACTTTGTTAAAGTTTCAAATGTATATTTTTTGTTAAGGTTTTTTTTTGGTTTTATTTACGAAATCGATTAAGTTTGTTAACAAATTCAATTTTATCCTTATGAATAGAATATTTCTAACAGTCATTTTAGTGCTAGGTTGTTTTACAATACACGCACAAAAAACCCAAAATGTTAGGGTTGTCGAAGACGAAACAGGGCAATACTTAACTGTAGATGGTGAAAAATTTATGATGAATGGTATGAATTGGGACTATGTTCCAATAGGAACCAATGTTGTTGATGCCGGATTTTATGAGAAATCTGATGATATCATCAAAGCTGGTTTGGATGCAGAAATGTCTTTACTGCAAAACATGAATGTAAATGTTATTCGTCAATATACCGGAGTGCCAGCTAGATGGGTAAAATATATTTATGAGGAGTATGGCATTTACACCATGTTAAATGATTCCTTCGGACGATATGGGTTAACAATTGATGGTGTCTGGACACCAATAACAGATTACAACGACCCTAAAACACAGGATTTATTGATGTCTACAATAACTCAAATGGTAGCTGAGTACAAAGATGTTCCTGGTATTTTACTTTACTTAATTGGTAATGAGAATAACTATGGTTTATTCTGGCAAGGTGCAGAAACCGAGGATTTTCCTGAAGGCGAAGAAAAAATAAATGCTGTAGGCGAGTTAAGAGGTCGTCCCATGTATCGCTTAATGAACGAAGCAGCAAAGCAAATGAAAGCAATAGACCCAAGTCACCCAGTAGCGATTTGTAATGGTGACTTGTTGTTCCTTGAAATAATTATTGAAGAATGCCAAGATGTAGATATCTACGGAACAAACATGTACCGTGGTATTTCTTTTGGCGATGCCTTCCAGAGGGTGAGAGACGAATATGGTAAGCCAATCATGTTTACAGAGTTTGGTTCAGATTCTTATAATGCCAAAGAGAACAGAGAAGACCAACAAATGCAAGCGTACTATAACAAGAATAATTGGAAAGAAATTTATCAAAATGCTGCTGGCTTGGGCTTAGCCAATAACTCCATCGGTGGTTTTACATTCCAGTTTTCAGATGGATGGTGGAAAGCAGGATTCGATGATAGAGCAGATGCAGATACACACCAAACAGAATCGACATGGAACGCAGGTGGGTATTCTTGGGACGAGGCTTATCCAGGGGCAAATAATATGAACGAAGAGTGGTTCGGGATTTGTGCTAAAGGGCCTACTAACGAAAGAGGTTTGTACACACTATATCCTAGAGCATCTTACTATTTACTTAAAGACGCCCATGCTTTGGATGTTTACAACGAAGATGTTACCCTAGATTTTGTAAATGACTACTTTGCAGGCTTAAACCTTATGGATGCCGTTTTAAGAGCTAGAGGAGATAAAGCAATTGCAACAGGAGGCGGTGGTGATGGTAAATCTATCGGTATAACTCGTTTATCAGCGCAATTGTCTACATTTTATACAGGAGGAACGCTAACAACTACTCCAGAAAACCCTAATCCAGATGAAGTGCAGTTTCCTAACCAGCAAGGTTTCGATCAGATGCAATCTTATTTTATTGGATTTGGAGGGTCACCTTCACCAGATGTTAAATTCGACGTTACATTTAACGTTGTTGGCGATGTTGCAGAAAATCCTATAAATGAAATATTTTATGAAAATCGAAATAGAGTTGTCACTATAGAAACGGATCAAGGTGCGGTAACATTAGAGGATGTGAATCGAGTAAATTTATACCAAGCGGAATTCGAATGGAACCACAAAGCCTTTGATTTAAGAGGTTTTTATAGAACTGGACACTACCATTGGGGTTACGAAGGCGACTTTTTTGGCTTATATCCTGAAGCAAATTATGGTCCAAATTTAGATATTTATGGAGGTATTATCTCTGGTATCGAAGTTGATGGTAAAGGTGCTTTGAAAGGTTTAAAAGCCGCTTTAGGGCCACAACTATGGTGGGGTGCTAATCCTACAATGTTATTCAAATATTCCACACATGTAGCGCATTGGGAAGTGACAGGTATTTATCATAGAGACTTACAAACGGATTTGTCCTTTGACGAGAATGGTCGCCGAGTCTTAGACCAGAATCAGGTAAGATCAGGGGTAATTCCACCATGGCCTACAGAAAGAGCTACACTAGCGCTCGAAAGAGAATTTGGTAAATTCGGTGTTACACTTGGAGGAATTTGGTCTGGAGCACCACTTAATGGAAGTAGTTTTCAGGATGTGACCGACAACGGAGTCGTTGTGGTTGATGAAGTAAACGCTAATGACAATTGGGGTGGTAAAGCCAAAATTATGTATTCTGGCGGAAAGTTTAACTGGTATGCTCAAGGATCAATAATGGGTCTTGTTGCAAACGGTGGTGCAGATCAGACACTTACATTTACTGGATGGAAACTTAAAGATACTGGAAGTGGAAACCAAACAAACTTTTTAACAGGGTTTACTTTCAATGCTGGAAAATGGCAAATCGCTCCTAACTTCTTATGGCAAAAGCCTATAGTGGATCCAATGCCAGATAATGGTCCAGCACCTGGTAGATTAAGAAACTTTATAGACGATCCTTTCGCAGTGCGTTGGAATAGAGAAACGACAGCAGCAGAGATACTTTTAACATTCGATCCTACCCCTGGAACTTATATGTATGAGTGGAATAATAATAAGGCAGAGGATGCAAAATTTGCCATGAGTGCAGGATTTGTATTCAGACATTTGCCAACAACCATGGATGCTCATATTGGTTTCTTAGATACTCGTGAATTTTTTGCCTTTGCAAGATCTACTCCGGCTGAAGATTTATGGGAAGCACATGCAAGAGTTGTTTCAAGACTAAGCCCAGATTTAGGCATTGTAGGTTCTTTTTACTATGGAAACGGGCAAGCAATGGGTGACTCTCAACGTCTAGTAACCGATAGATTTGGAGCTAATGTCGATGTAAGATATAAGAAATTTTGGATAAAAGGAGATTTAAAAGTTAACGACTGGGGTCCATTTGACTACCACAGGGATTTTAACTTGACGTTCCCATTGCAGTTAATGATAGATTTATCAACGACTTTAGGAAAACCAGATTGGTATGTTTTACCTAGTACACAAGTTGGTATTAGAGGGATCTGGAGATCTTTAAACGAGTTTTCTCCAAGATATTCACCTAATGCTGCGCCGCTAGGAACATTCAACCAAGATCCACCATTAAGCACATTTGGTTTTCCAAATGGTTCAGAATGGGAAATAATGACATACATCAATATTAATATTGGAAAATAAATAACCTAATTACTATGAATAAGTTTAGTTTTAAAAAATATATTAAATTCCCTTTGTTAGGAGCGTTCTGCTTATTGCTAACAAATTGTGAAAGAGGACTTTCTGATGATGTGCGATTAGCTACATTCCCTACAACAGCAGAGATTTATACGGATAACCCTGTAGGTTTGACAGATGAATTTTTCGAATCTTTTGACCCTGTTTTTGGAGCTAATACAGAGGCTTTTGGGACAGATGATACAGAGTCTTATGTTGGAACTTCATCTATTCGCTTGGATATTCCAGCACCGACAGATCCAGACGGTGGTTTTATTGGAGGTATTTTTAGAGATAGAGGTGAAGGTAGAAATTTAACTGGATACGATGCGCTTACCTTTTGGATTAAAGCCTCGAGAACAGCTAGTTTTGATCAAATAGGTTTTGGTGTGGATTTTGAAGACAATAAGTTTGCAGTACAGAGAACAGGAATTCCTTTGTCTACAGACTGGAAACAAGTCATCATTCCTATTCCAGATCCATCAAAGTTGACTCAAGAGAAAGGAATGTTTTTGTTTTCAACAGGAACCCAAAGTACAAATGGTGAAGGTTTCACCGTTTGGATAGACGAAATACGTTTTGAAAAACTTGGAACAGTAGCGCAACCAAGACCAGCCATATTTGGTGGTCAGGATCAAAATGCGCAAGCGAATTTAGGAACCGAAATACCTATAACAGGCTTTGCTCAGACCTTTAATACTACACAGGGTGATATTACTGTTACAGCTGTGCCAGCTTATTATGAATTTTTTACTTCAAACCCATTTGTTGCTCAAGTTAACGAAAATGGTATAATTGAAGTCGTTGGTCCTGGTGAAGTAAATCCAGATACTGGTGAAGTTGAAAATACAGCGGTTATTACAGCATCATTAGGTGGTGTAGACGCTCAAGGATCTTTGACAATAGAAGCTGTAAATTTAGATATTATTTCATTGTTTAGTGATGTATTTGCCAATGTAGCTGTAGATAATTACAATGGCTTTTACGAACCATTTCAAGAAACTCAAGGTGGTGCAGTTCTGGAAGGGGCTAACAATGTAATTACATATACAGATTTGAATTTTGTTGCCATCGAATTTTACGGCAGAGGTGGAAGTGGCGTACAGCCAATAGACGCTACTGATATGACATTCCTTCATATCGACGTGAGAGCCGACGAAGCAGTAGAAGCTGCCGATTATTTGAATATTTCATTGCATAATAATTTTACACAGCCATCAGAAGTGTCAGGGACATTCCAAATTTCTGGAAGCCAACTTACACCTGGAGAATTTGTGCCTTTTGATATTCCATTAAGCAGTTTTAATGGGTTAAGTGCAAGAGAGGCTTTGGGAATGATGCTCTTTGTTTCAGACGGTACAATTTCAAATTTATCTTTAGACAATATATTTTTCTATACAGAAAATTAATTAATGAATTATTATGAATAAAAATTTTAATATGAATATGAAAAATAATAGAGTTTTTGGGATTCTTTTCATCGTATCTATAATGTTTTTTGGTTGCGATCTTGATGAAACACAAAGAGTAGTGAGATTCGATAATCTAACGCTTAGCCAAGAGTTTGATGACGGACCTCTTGATCCAGCAGTATGGAATTTTGACATTGGTAGAGGTCCAGGTGGAGATGGTTGGGGCAACCAAGAGTTACAGTACTATACGGATAGACCAGAAAACGTTACCATCGAAGATGGAATGCTCAAAATTACGGCAATTCAGGAAGACTTTGAAGGGGCTTCTTTTACGTCGGGAAGAATACTTACACAAGGTAAATTTGGTCAAAAATATGGTCGAATAGAAGCTAGAATCAAGTTGCCATGGGGACAAGGGTTATGGCCTGCATTTTGGATGTTAGGCGCCAATATTGAAACTGTAGGTTGGCCACAATGTGGTGAAATCGACATTATGGAAAACAGAGGTCAAGAGCCAAGTATTATTACTGGGAGTATTCACGGACCTGGTTACAATGCTGCAAATTCTATAGGAAAAGAGTTTGATTTAGAAGATGATCGTTTTGATACAGATTTTCATGTGTTCGGAGTGGAATGGGGAGAAGATTATATCAACTATTATGTGGATGACAAGCTGTATCAAAGGCTAACACCTGAGGATTTAGAAGACGAAGAAGATGCTGGTGAATGGGTATTTAATCAGCCTTTCTTTATTATTCTCAATGTGGCAGTTGGTGGAAATTTTGTTGGTAATCCTGATGAAAATACTGTTTTTCCACAAACTATGTTAGTAGATTATATCAGAGTTTATTCTGAAAACTAACACTCAAATAATTATTTGATTGAGGTGTTTATTTATTATTTTCAAATTGTGAACGAAATAAATAAATACCTCAATCATCCCTTAGATTACGTGATTTAGTCTGTTCTAAACACATGGTGCCAGCAGAAAACGATTCAAACGAAGCTGGTATATTTTAAAAATATTAAGTTAAATCTACAACAAGTGAGTTCAATTAATAAAACACTAGAAATAGTTAAAATTGAAGGCGAAAAATTTCTAAAAATTTCTGATAGTCAGAATTTACGCCCATTTTTCATGAGTATCGTCAGTCCTTACAATCATTGGATGTTTTTATCAAGTAATGGTGGTCTTACTGCTGGAAGAAAAAATGCAGAATATGCTCTATTTCCTTATTATACGGATGATAAATTGACAGAATCTGCCGATACAACGGGAAGTAAAACTATTATAAAAGTTACTCAAGATGGAACTTCGATGTTCTGGGAGCCTTTCGCAAAAAGATTTGCAGATCGATATACCTTACATCGGAATATTTATAAAAACATCTATGGAAACAAAGTCATCTTTGAAGAGATAAACGAAGAACTTAATTTAAGATATACATATAAGTTTTCATCAAGTGAAAAATATGGATTTGTAAAGGATGTTTCAATTGAAAATTTAGCATCTAATCCTATTTCTTTTGAAATTTTAGACGGTTTACAAAACGTTTTACCAGCAAGTGTGAATAGCGATTTACAAACAAGACAAAGTAATTTAGTAGATGCCTATAAAAGAAACGAGCTTGATGCAGATTCTGGTTTAGGCATTTATGCCTTAAGTGCAGTTCCTGTGGATAAAGCTGAACCGAGTGAGGCACTTAAAGCAAATGTGGTTTGGTCTTTAGGGGCTACAAATCCTACATATTTAGTTTCCTCTCTTCAATTGGAAAAGTTTAGAAATTATCACGACCTAGTACAAGAAACAGATGTAAAAGCAGAGAAGGGTGCTTATTTTGTTCATCAATCCTTAAATCTTGATGCGACTCAAACTAAATCTTGGAAATTAATTGCTGATGTAAATTTTGATCATTCAAAAGTTTTCGAAATTATAAATGCAATTAAAACCAATGACAACATAAATGCTGAAATTGAAGACGATATCAATCATGGCACGGAAAAATTAATCGACTTAAATGCTTCGGCAGATGGTCTTCAGTATTCTAGTGATGAGTTGAGGGATATACGACATTTCTCCAACACCATGTATAATATCATGCGAGGGGGAATATTCGATTATAATTATCAGATTGAAAGTAGGGACTTTAAAACTTACATAAAAAAAGCGAATATTAACGTTTTCAATAAATTTGAGAACGAAATAAATGCATTAGGTCATGTATTTACCCTACAAGCTTTAAACGAATTCGCAGAAAACCATAAAGATAAAGATCTTGTAAGATTGTCTGCAGAATACATGCCGCTCAAATTTAGCCGCCGTCACGGAGATCCAAGTAGACCTTGGAATAAATTCTCTATAAATACTAAAGACGAGGAAGGCAATAAAATATTAGACTACGAAGGAAACTGGAGAGATATTTTTCAAAACTGGGAAGCATTGTCTTACTCTTACCCAGAGTTTGTGGAGAATATGATTTATAAGTTTTTAAATGCTTCAACTTTCGATGGATACAATCCTTATAGAGTGACTAAAGACGGTTTCGACTGGGAAATAATCGAACCAGACGATCCTTGGTCTTACATCGGTTATTGGGGTGATCACCAAATTATTTATTTACAGAAGTTTCTGGAACAACTAGAAAATCTAAAACCAGGGCGTTTGGCTTCACTTTTTGAAACAGATGTATTCGTTTATGCAAATGTTCCATATCGCATCAAGTCTTATCAAGATACTTTAAAGAATCCAAAAGATACGATTGATTTTGATTTTGACGAGGACACAGCTATTAGAGAAAGAAGGGAAGAAATTGGT
Organism: Bacteroidia bacterium; assembly: GCA_030429455.1. Classification (GTDB taxonomy): domain Bacteria; phylum Bacteroidota; class Bacteroidia; order Flavobacteriales; family Flavobacteriaceae; genus Psychroflexus. The sequence goes on from JAUIFC010000033.1 coordinate 7,965, forward strand.
GCAGACGGAGCACTATTAAGGGACGGCAATGGTCATACCATTCATGTTAATTTTATAGAGAAAATTTTGGCAATGACATTGTCTAAAGTCTCAAACTTTATTCCTGAAGCAGGTATTTGGATGAACACTCAACGTCCAGAGTGGAACGATGCCAATAACGCTTTGGTGGGTAATGGAGTTTCGATGGTAACTTTATGCTATCTTAGAAGACTTCTAGCCTTTTTTGTTGAAGTATTCGAAAGCATTGAAAACGACAAGGAGTTCGAATTATCCATTGAACTCAAGGACATGTTTGAAGCTATTAATGAAGGTGTTCAATCTCATAAAACAATTATCGAGGGCAATATAAGTGATGTTCAAAGAAGAGAGTTGCTTGATGCTGTTGCGACACCTGCGAGCAAATTCAGAGGTCATATTTACGACAATGGTTTTTCTGGAGAAAAATCTTTAGTAAAAGCGAATGACATCAAACTGTTTATTCAAACTTCTCTAGCCTTTATGGAACAATCTATTGATGCAAACAAGAGAGAAGATAATCTGTATCATGCTTACAACTTAATGACTGTAAACAAAGATGATAGTATTTCTGTTTCTTATTTAGAGGAAATGCTTGAAGGGCAAGTAGGTGCGCTAAGTTCGAAGTATCTATCTTCTTCTGATGCTCTTGCGCTTTTAGATGCGTTAAAATCAAGTAAATTGTTTAGAGAAGACCAGTACAGCTATCTTTTATATCCTAACAAAGAATTGAAAGGTTATCTGCAAAGGAATTCGATTTCTGAAAACTTGGTAAATTCTTCGGAATTATTAAAGAAACTTTTAGAAGACGGAGATACCTCGATAGTTGAAAAGAACATCAGCGGTGGTTATCATTTCAATTCAAAATTTAACAATGATAAAAACTTAAGAATTCAATTAGAACACTTAAAAGAATCAAAATATGCAGATTTAGTAGCAAAAGAAGCTGAAAACGTATTAAATATTTACGAAGAAGTCTTTAATCATAAAGCATTTACAGGGCGATCAGGTACGTTTTATGGATACGAAGGACTAGGCTCAATATATTGGCATATGGTTTCTAAGTTACAACTGGCAGTATTTGAAACTTGCGTAAAAGCGATTGGTGATGGAGAGAGTGCAGAAACTGTTGGTAGACTTTTAGAGCATTATTACGAGATAAACGAAGGAATAGGAGTTCATAAATCGCCTCAACTCTATGGTGCATTTTCTACAGATCCATATTCTCACACGCCTTATGGAAAAGGTGCTCAACAACCAGGTATGACAGGTCAAGTTAAAGAAGATATTCTAAGCAGATTTGGAGAACTGGGCGTAGTTCTTGAAAAAGGAAAACTTGCTTTTAAACCTCATTTGCTTAGAAAAGATGAATTTTTTGATGTTTCGAAAACAAGAAGATTTGTTGATGTAAATCACAACTCCCAAGAAATTCATGTTGAAAAAGATTCTATGTGTTTTTCAATCTGTCAAATTCCTGTGATATATAGTATTGCAGAAAGTAGTAAAATAGACATTTACTTTACAAATGAAGAAAAACAGTCAGTTGAAGGCTTAGAGGTTCCAAAAGACCTAAGTGCTTCAATATTCGAACGTAGAGGTGAAGTCAATCATTTGCATGTATTCATAGAAAAGTCCATATTGAAATAATTGATTATGATAAAATATAGCCATATAGCAGTATTTTTTGTTTTAGCGTTATTAATTTCGTGTGGACAACAACAAGAAGAAAATAAAATGGACAATAAAAAACCTTCTATAAAATCAAGAAATCTGAGTGCCGAAGAGTTACTAGGAAATCCTGATTATCAAGCCATTTCATATGGTGGGTATAGACAAAAAACCAGAGATTCGCAACCAAGTATCAAGCAATTAAAGCAGGACTTGAAAATTCTTGATGCCATGAACATTAAAGTACTTAGAACTTATAATGTGCGACTTCCGCATGCGTCAAATATCTTAAAAGCGATTAAAGAGCTTAAGGCAGAAGATGCAAATTTCGAAATGTATGTGATGTTAGGTGCATGGATAGATTGTAAAAATGCGTGGACAGACATGCCTGTAAATCACAATGAAGAGGCCGAATACAATGAAGATGAAATTAAAAGAGCCATGGATTTGGCAAATCAATATCCAGATATTGTAAAAGTCATTGCTGTAGGGAACGAGGCAATGGTGAAATGGGCAACTTCTTATTTTGTTCAACCAAATGTAATTTTGAAATGGGTTAATTACCTTCAGGATCAAAAAGCGCAAGGTAATCTTAGTAAAGATGTATGGATTACGAGTTCTGATAATTTTGCATCTTGGGGTGGCGGTAGTGCCGAATACCATGTGCCAGATTTAGAAGCCTTGGTTAAAGCTGTAGATTTTTTATCGGTACATACTTACCCAATGCACGACACGCATTACAATCCGGTATTTTGGGGTGTTTTACCAAAGGAAAGCACATTATCCAATACCCAAAAATTGGATAACGTGATGAAAAGGTCTTTAAACTATGCAGTTTCTCAGTACGACAGTGTTGTGAGTTACATGAATTCTATCGGTGTGCAAAAACAAGTACATATTGGAGAAACAGGTTGGGCAAGTGTATCAAATGGTCATTACGGTCCAGAAGGTGCTAAGGCTTGTGACGAATACAAACAGGCATTATTCTATAATAAAATGCGCGAATGGTCTGATGAAAATAAAATTTCTTGTTTTTATTTTGAAGCATTCGACGAACCTTGGAAAGATTACCATAACGACAATGGTTCAGAAAACCATTTTGGATTATTTACCGTCGACGGCAAAGCCAAATACGTACTTTGGAACATGGTCGATCAAGGTACTTTTGATAGTCTCATGAGAGACGATAACCAAATAGGCAAGACATACGATGGCAATATGACGGATTTAATGATAGATGTCGATATGCCTCCAGTTAAACAAGATATCACTGTAAATCATTAAGCATGAAAAAGACCAATATCCAATATTATTTCAGCTTTTTTATGGCTTTAACCCTATTACTTATGGTTTCATGTAAAACCCAAAAGGAAGATTCTGTTAATGACAATAGTGAATTGGATATTCAAGTTTTTGAAACATCTCGTTCGGGCAATAAACTGACCAAGTTAGATAGTTTGGTTGCAGAATCAAAGGCATCTATTATAAGCATAGATACATCTAAGACCTATCAAACATTTACTGGTTTTGGTGGGGCTTTTACAGAGTCTTCGGCTTATTTGTTAAATCAATTAAGTGCTGAGAACAGAGATAAAATTATCAAAGCTTATTTTAGTAAAGACGGTGCGGCGTATTCGCTTCAACGAACACATATGAATTCTTGTGACTTTTCCCTGTCTCAATATTCTTACGCTTCTGTCGAAGACGATATGAATCTTGAGCATTTCTCTGTTGCAGAAGACGAGCCTGATTTGATTCCTATGATTAAAGACGCAATGGCGGCATCGGAAGATGGTTTTAAATTGTTTGCCTCACCATGGACTGCACCACCTTGGATGAAGGATAATAACAAATGGGTTGGTGGAAAGTTGAAAGAAGATTATTACGATACGTGGGCATTGTTTTTTTCAAAATATGTTGATGCCTACAAGGAAAAAGGCATTGATATTTGGGGCTTTACTGTAGAGAACGAACCTTTGGGCAATAGCAGCAATTGGGAAAGCATGCACTATACTCCAAAGGAAATGACAGATTTTGTTGTTAATCATCTTGGTCCCCAATTGGAAAAAGATGGAAAAGGCGATTTGGTCATTTTAGGATACGATCAAAACCGTTCTCATCTTAAAGAATGGGTTGACGAAATGTATAGAGATGAAAAATCAAAACAATATTTTGATGGTACAGCCGTGCATTGGTACGATAGTACTTTTGAAATTTATGCGGACGACTTACAATATGCTCATGACAAAGCTCCTGATAAACTATTAATAGAAACTGAAGGCTGTATTGATGCTCAAGTCCCTGTTTGGCAAGATGATGATTGGTATTGGAGAAAAGAAGCTACTGATTGGGGTTGGGATTGGGCACCAGAAGAAGATAAACATTTACACCCTAAATACAGCCCAGCCTACAGGTATGCCAGAGACATCATTGGATGTATGAACAATTGGGTAGACGGATGGGTAGATTGGAACATGGTTCTTGATAGACAAGGTGGGCCCAATTGGTTCAAGAATTGGTGTGTAGCTCCAGTCATCGTAGACCCTGAAGCAGATGAGGTTTATTTTACCCCTTTGTTTTACGTCATGTCTCATTTTAGTAAATATGTTAGACCTGGTGCAAAAAGAATTGCCTTTAATCATTCGGATGAGGACTTGCAAGTCACTGCAGCTCAAAATACCGACGGATCAATTGCGGTTATTGTATTTAATCCAACAGAACAGAAAAAGACATTTGAAATCACGTTGGACAACTTGAGTAGAAAAGTAAATATAAGTGCTCAAGCACTTCAGAGTATTATAATTAATTAAAAAAACCCTTTGTTTTTATGTCGACACAAACACTAGCAAAAGATAAAGTTCCTTTAGGCCAGAAAGCTGCCTTTGGAGCAGGACATTTAGTCTTAAATCTACTACCTGGAGCATTAGGTGTATTTATGTTTTTCCTATTAACGGTTTTTGGTATGGATCCTTTTCAGGCAGGAATTTTAGGAGGATTGCCAAGAATATTTGATGCCATAACTGATCCAGTAATGGGTTTTATATCGGATAACACAAGTTCTAAATATGGTAGACGTCGACCTTATATTTTTGTCGGAGCAATTTTGAGTGCTATATTTTTCATCTTATTGTGGCAAATGGACGAGACAAACTCTCCTAGTTTCAATTTCTGGTACTTTTTAATATTTTCTTTAATATTTTTAGTTGGTAATACGATGTTTGCCACTCCATTAGTTGGTTTAGGATTCGAAATGACCACAGATTATAATGAGCGGACAAAACTCATGGCATTTTCTCAAACAGTTGGTTTGATTGCTTGGGTTATTGTGCCTTGGTTTTGGCCAATGATACCTAATGTGGATCTCTTTGACAGCCAAGCTATTGGTATAAGAACTTTGGCATTATACGTAGGTATTGGTTGTTTGATTTTGGGAATATTGCCAGCAATATTTTGTAGAGGTATCGATACTGGAAACATGGAGGATAGAAAGAAACTTACACTAAAGTCTATTTTTAGCAACTTAAAAGACTTAGTGGCTAGTATAGGAGATGCGATTAAGAATAAACCTTTTATGAAATTATGTGGAGCTACATTTTTAGTGTTTAATGGGTTTCAAATAGTAGCTTCTTTTAGTTTCTTTATTATAGTATTCTACTTGTTTAATGGGGATTATGGGGCAACTGGTACTTGGCCAGCTTGGTTTAGTTCAATTAGCGCAGTAATTTCTGCAATAGTTGTTATTCCTATTGTCTCATGGATGGCAACAAAATGGGGTAAGAAGAATGCCTTTATTGTTGCGACGGCATTGTCGATTGTAGGATATGCTCTCAAGTGGTGGACATTTACACCAGACAATCCTTGGTTGATGTTTCTACCAATTCCTCTAATATCATTTGGTTTAGGTAGCTTATTCACCCTTATGATGAGTATGACAGCGGATGTATGTGATTTAGATGAGTTGAAAAATGGAATGCCAAGAAAAGAAGGTACTTTTGGTGCTTTGTACTGGTGGGTTGTAAAATTAGGTCAAGGTCTAGCTTTAGTATTTGGTGGATTAGTTCTTCAATTAATAGGTTTTGACGGAGGGCAAGCAATGCAAACAGAAGAAACTTTAGTAAGTCTAAGAATTGCTGACATTGTTTTTCCAGTAGTAACTGCTGGTTTAGCCATTTTGGTCATGTGGAAATACAGCCTAAGTGAAGAGCGTGCTAAAGAGATTAAAGAAAAACTCGAAGCTAGAAGAGGAAAACTTTAATTATATTTAAAAAATAAAACTTACTAATACCAAATAATTATGTCAATAGAATTAATTATCATTTTAATAGGAGCTGTTCTTGTAGGTATTTCACTTACGGGTATTATCAAAAAAGTTATGAGTACCAAGTTTGGAATAACTATTGGTGTACTTGGTGTAGTCATGGTTTTCTATGCTGCATATTCATCTGATATGGTCATGTACAATACACAATTTGAACAAGTGGCTACAGGTAATAAATTAATGATTTCTGAACCTGTGCAAAAAGTTAAAATCATTTCTCCAGTGGCCCAAGACTCAGTTAAGTGTAGAATTTTGTCAATGGGTCTATACCCAGAAGGACATACCAAAGATATATGGGTTGTGTTACGCCCTCAGGATGATAGGTATTATCCACAATCAGATCACACAAATACCTCATTTAAAAGAGATGGTGAGTGGCAAGTTGTAACGCGTTTTGGTGGCGATTTAGGGGAATCTTATGATTTAATTGTCTATGAAACTACTCCTGAAGCTTCCGAATATTTCAGTTCTACGATAGAGACTTGGAAAGAAAATGAGGATTATCCTGGACTTAAACTCGCTGAATTACCCGAAGGTGCGACAGAAGTGGATAGGATAGTGGTATATCTTTCCAAGAACTGTAGAGGAGTTTTCTAATTAAAAACATCATTATTGTAATAGAAAAAGGAGTGTTAGTACTCCTTTTTTAGTAGTTAATTAAATAATACGTCGAATACATTGAGTATTTCAGTACCCGTTAGAGTTCCTAGGAGTCAGAAGATTGCTTTTGGTGTAGGCATGTTTGCAAACCAAATGTTTCCAGCTATTCTTGGTATATTTATGGTTGTATTGGTTCAGGACTTGGGTTTTCCTGGTTGGATATGGTCTCTGATTTATTTTTTTCCTAGGTTTTTTGATGCTATTACCGATCCTTTAATGGGTTTTATATCAGATAATACGAAGTCTAAATGGGGTCGGCGACGGCAATATGTATTAATTGGTGGAATTCTAATGGGAATTGCCTATATTTTTATGTGGCAACTATTCAGAGAAAATACGTTAGAGTATAACTTTTGGTACTTTTTTTTGTGGTCTATTGTATTTTATTTAGGTCTCACTATTTTTAGTGTACCTTATGTGGCTATGGGGTATGAAATGAGTGATGATTTTCACGAACGGACTCATATCATGGCTGTAGCACAGTGGATTGGGCAATGGGCTTGGGTCATTGCACCTTGGTTTTGGGTCATTATGTACGATCAAGATTGGTTTCCTTCCGCTGATGTAGCTGTAAGAGAGTTAGCCATTTGGGTAGCAATTCCTTGTGCAATATGTGCAATAGTTCCTGCTATTTTCATCAAAAGTAAATCTACCTTAGGCGAAGATTACGAACCTCTGAACACTTCTAATATTTCCAATAGCATTTTCAAGATTAAAAATAGTTTTGTTGAAGCCTTTAAAATAAGTGAGTTTAGAAAATTATGTGGTGCAACATTTTTGATTTTTAACGCTTTTAATACGGTTGCAGCTTTAACGTTTTTTGTTATTGTTTTCAAGCTGTTTAATGGCGATGCAGAGGCCACAGGATATTGGGTGGCTTGGTTTGGTTGTCTTGGAGCCCTAGGTACAACATGGATTGTTATACCTATTGTGACATGGATGTCCAAAGCCTTTGGAAAGAAAAAGGCCTTTATGATTGCTCAAAGCATTTCCTTAGTTGGTTATGTCTTGTTATGGTTTCTATTTATTCCGGGAAAACCTTGGATGTATATCATTGGGTTGCCATTTTTTTCATTTGGCATAGGCAGTTTATTTACCATTATGATGTCTATGACTGCCGATGTTATCGACTTAGATGAAGTCAATTCTGGTCTAAGACGAGAAGGTGTATTTGGAGCTATTTATTGGTGGATGGTTAAAATAGGCTTTGCGATTGCTGGTGGATTGAGTGGAGTAATTATAAGTGTTGTTGGGTTTAATCCAGATATTCCCACCATAGACCAGCAATCTGCGGTAGATGGCTTACATGCGTTTTTTTGCTTTTTTCCAATGATGGGCACATTATTAGCAATGTTTATAATGCGCAATTATAATATTAATGAAAAAAGAGCTGCAGAAATAAGAGAAGTACTAGAAGAACGAAAAAGAAAACTATAAATTTGTAAATTAATTAAATAGATATATATGTCATACAGAAAGGATTACGAACTAACAGCAGAGTATAGAAGATTTCTAGCCTCGCTTGATGAGCACAATCATACAAAAGGATTGTCTAAGGATGAGTTGGTTAAGTTGTTTCATAAAATACTAAAAGCAGGATTGTCAGGAATCTGCTTTAGCATGTATGAAGATGGACAAGAGCCTGGTGATACAATTACCGAAGAACAAGTAATGAGAAGAATGAAAATTCTACAACCACATATTGAATGGGTGAGGTCTTTTTCTTGTATCGAAGGAAACGAATTTGTGCCTAAAGTTGCTAAGGAATTAGGTATTAAAACTTTGGTTGGCGCTTGGATTGGTGATGACAGAGAAAAAAATGAACAAGAAGTAAATGCACTTATCGAAATGGCAAATAACGGCCTTGTGGACATCGCTGCAGTCGGAAATGAGGTGCTTTATAGAAATGATGTTCCTTTAGAAGAACTTAAAGAACACATTAGAAAAGTGAGAGCATCAATACCAGCAGACATTCCAGTGAGTTATGTTGATGCCTATTACGAATTTTCTGTTCATCCGGATTTAACAGAAATGTGCGATGTTATTCTTACCAACTGTTATCCGTTCTGGGAAAGTTGTGATATCAATTATTCTTTGGCACACATGCAACAGATGTACGGACAAGTGTTAAGTGCTGCCAGAGGAAAAAAAGTGATTATTTCCGAAACAGGTTGGCCTAGTAAAGGCGAAAGTCTCGGTGCGGCACAACCTTCTGATGAGAATTTCTTAAAGTACTTCATCAATACACAATTGTGGTGTCAGAAAGCAGGAATAGATTGTATGTATTTCTCTTCTTTTGATGAGTCTTGGAAAGTTGGTGCAGAAGGCGATGTAGGAGCATATTGGGGACTTTGGGATAAAAACGAAAAACTTAAATATTAACATATCTATACACGATGTAGTAGTCGTGTATAGTTTATTTTAACACGATAACGATTGAAATTCTGTATTTTAGCAGTTCAATAATTATAGATAACTAATAATTTTTAAACAAAAAACTATGAAAAAAATTACATTAATGATGTTCGCACTCATTTCTTATGTTGGCTTTGCTCAACAAGAGGTAGTGCAAGATTTTGAAAATGCACCTGCAGTTGCAGGTTTTGAAGGTTTAGCTTCTGCTTCATTGGTAGGAGATCCTTCTGGTGCCGGTAACGGACAGGTTCTTGAATTAATTACTAGCGCTGCTGGAAATCCTTGGCAAGGGGCAGAAGTTATATTAGCAGATGATAGTTCTTTAGATTTAACTTCGGATCTGACAGTAAGCGTTCTTGTTTGGTCAAATGTTCCTTTTTCGCCTATGTTTAAAGTAGAAACTACCGGAAGTGCTGCAGCTGCTCCGTTTGCAGCTAATACTCAAAGCCATACAGGTAGTGGTTGGGAGACATTAACTTTCACATTAAACACTGGTGATGACGGTACTGCTGTGGCAAATGGAATTTACAATAAGGTGGTGTTTTTCCCTAACAGATCATCTGATGGTCAAGCTTGGAACACCCCAGTTGATGCAACTTATTATTTTGATAACATTACTGGTGTAAAAGGTACTGTCGGTGGTGGCGGTGGAAATACTGTAAATCCTCCAACATCCATGGCTCCAACACCACCAGCGAGACCAGCGAACTCTACTGTTTCTGTATACGGAGATGCCTACGGCACTGCAGCTGGTTTGAATAATGTGCCTTGGGATGATCCATCTACATTGACTGAAGAAAATCATGCAGGAGGCGATGTTTTGAAAGCTGAGTTTTTAAACGGAAACTTTTTCGGTTCTGACCTTGGAACAGTAGCTGATGCTTCTGCAATGACCTATTTCCATATAGATGTTTGGATTTCTGACGATTTTACTGCCGGACAGGTTCTTAATTTTAAATTATCAAACCACAATCCAGGCGACGGATCATTGACTGGTGAAACAAATGCTTATGAATATACGTATGCTGTAGGCGCCAATGATTCTCAAACTTGGGTGTCTATAGACGTTCCTGTAACAGATTGGAATAACGTTGAGACACAACCAGGTTTTAGTGATATTCAATACTTAACTCAGTTTTTAATTACTTCTGCAGGAACAATCGATGTTATTTATATGGATAATTTTTACTTCCATCAAAATACTCTTGGTGTAGATACGTTTGATGCGTCATTAATTTCTGCTTATCCTAATCCAACACAGAGCTCTTGGAATATTAATTTAAACAATTCTAATATTCAGTCTGTAGAGATATTCAACACTCTAGGTAGTATAGTTAAGACTATCCAAGTTAACGATAGCAGTGTTTCAATAGATGCGTCTGATTTGGCAACAGGTATTTATTTTGCTAAAGTACAAAATGACAATAACCAATTCAACACTATAAAATTAGTGAAGAACTAGTTTTAAAGTTATATTCTAACATTTAGAAAAGCTGTCTCGGTTTTGAGATAGCTTTTTTTGAATAATACAAAACAACAAAAACATGAAAAATTTAGTATTAAGCTTATTAGCTTTGTTGCCTATCGCATTATACGCTCAGACATTACCCTTAGATTTTGAGATACCCGAAGATGATGCATGGGCTGCCTTTAACGGTGCTACTGCAACAGTGGTAACAGACCCAACAGACGGAACAAATTCTGTTTTAGAATTGACTAGTAATGGTGTAGATTTTGATGGTGCCTCCATTAATTTAGGGACTTATATTGATTTGTCCGACGATAATAACAACATTATTACTTTACAATTCTGGACGCCAGACGCTACAACAAGAACACACTTATTAAAGCTAGAAGGTGCTTCTAATGGTCCAGCGGCAACAGAGTTGTATTTTGATACAACAGCATCTGGTTGGCAAACGATTACTTTAGATTTTGGGCCTGGACTAGCTGATGATTATCCTATTTTAGTTCTTTTTGCCGATGCAGGTTCAGGTAATACAGCAACAGGAACGTACTACATTGATAATATAGACGGTCCAAATGGTGCTGCAATTCCGCTAGACCCTATACCAACTTCAGCTGCACCTGTACCTAATGTGCCAGATTCGGAAGTGTATAGTGTTTATAACGATTCTAACGGATTTTCTACAGCTTTCCCGGTATCTTACACGTTTGGAACACTATCTGGTGAGCCTGATTTAGATCCTACTGCAACAGAAAATAAAGCTTTAAAATTCAATTTTGGCGTTGCCGGTTGGGGACAGGGTGAAGGTGGTCCAGATGATGTATCTGCTTACAATTTTGTGTCGTTTGATTATTGGGCTGCAGCAGGTTTAGTAGGATTCGACTTTGTACTTATCAGTAATAGTGGAGGCATAACAGAGCATGCTTACAAGGTAGGTGTAGATGGACCTGTAGTAAACGATACTTGGACCAAAGTTGAAATACCAATGTCTTTCTTTACAAACCTTGGATTTGCCAGCAATGCATTATGGCAATGGAAAATAGGACCTCTTAATAACAGTATAGATAACGATGGCATAGCTTATGTCGATAATGTCCTTTTTACCCAAAATACGCTTGGAGCCAGTTCTTTCGACCTTTCTGGCTTTAGTGTTTATCCTAATCCAACTCAAAATACTTGGAATATACAAGTAGAGAACACAACTATTCAAAGTGTTGAAATATTAAATGCTTTAGGACAGTCTGTTAAAAGGATTAATTTTAACAATAGTAGTGTGTCAATAGACGCTTCTGATTTAGCAGCTGGTTTATATTTTGCAAAAATACAAAATGAAAGTAACCAAATTTATACAACAAAGTTGGTGAAAAACTAAGCATCTTTTTAATTGTTTTCAAAAACTCGTAACCTAATGTTGCGAGTTTTTTTTTTTAATGTTAAATGAATATTATTTAATATTGTACACTTAAAACAAAAACTATGGAAAATTACGTTGAAAAATTCATCGAGCTATTAATTGAATATGCGCCAAAAGCATTAGGCGCTTTACTAACCATCATTATCGGGTTTTGGATAGCAAAAATTTTGTCGTCAAAGGCTAAAAAGGCGATGACAAAAAAGGATGTTGATCCCTCTTTAGTGCCATTTTTAACCTCCTTAATTTTAATTCTTATTAAGGTTTTAGTGCTATTTAGTGCGGCTTCTATGTTCGGTCTCGAGGTTACGTCTTTCGTGGCCATGTTAAGTGCCTTAGCTTTTGCAGTCGGTTTAGCCTTACAAGGACAATTAAGTCATATGGCGGCAGGCATATTAATATTGTTCTTTAAGCCTTTTAAATTAGGTGATTTTATAGTTACGAATGGCTATTCTGGTACAGTTAAGGAAATTCAGATTTTCATTACTATTTTGACTACTTTAGACAATAGAAACATCATTATTCCTAATGGAGCGATTACTAGTAATCCCTTGGAGAATTTAACCGCAAACCCTATGCGTAAAGTGCCAATGACATTTGGTATTGGATATGCTGACGATATAGACAAAGCTAGAAAAGTGATTGAGCAGGTTGTGAAAAGCTGTGACAAAATAGATCACTCTCAGCCAGTTGATATTATGGTTTCGGAATTGGCAGATAGTTCGGTTAATTTTGCAGTGAGACCTTGGGCGAAAACTGAAAATTTCTGGGGAGTGCACTTTTACATGCAAGAGCATATCAAAAAAGAGTTTGATAAAGCGGGTATCGGCATACCATTCCCACAAATGGATGTGCATTTGCATAAACAAAACTAGTTGTAGTTTATTACACAACATAAGTAATCGGTTAAGGCATTTAGTTTTAACCGATTTTTTTATTTGTAAATGACAGAATGATGTAACTAAGAATAATTAAAGGAACTGCTATGAATTTTAATGATAATACTAAAGCTATTGACAAAACTAAAAAAAGGTAAATCAAAATATTATCCTTCAATTTAAGTGATTTTAGCTTTAATGAAAACAACTCTTGTTTCATATTAAGCAAATAGGCACTAAGAATAGTCAAAAGGATTAGAAAGTAAGGAGATGAAATCAAATCATTAAAGAAGGCAATGTTTTCAAATTCCAAAATAAATGGAAGACTTAAAATTAAAATTGTATTTGCGGGTGTTGGCAATCCAATAAATTTGTCTGTTTGGTTTTCGTCAATATTGAAATTTGCTAGTCGATAGGCTGAAGCTAAAGTGATTAAAAATCCAAAAAAAGAACAAACTAAGGCATTTGCATTTAAAAATAGATGGTCACTACCAGAAAAACTAATTTGCATCATTTGAAACATGACATAACCAGGAGCTACACCACTGGTAACAACATCGGCGAGCGAATCTAGTTGTTTGCCAAGATCTGAGCTAACTTTTAATAATCTTGCCGCTAGCCCATCAAAAAAATCAAAAAATATACCTATCAAAGCGCATATTCCAGCGGTAATCAAATCGCCATTTGCCGCAAAATAAATAGCGATGCATCCCATAAATAAATTAAGTAGAGTGATAAGGTTTGGAATAAAAGCTTTCATTTTTAACTATTAATTTATTTAGTATTTGTTCTTTAATTAGCGAATTGAAAATACGTAATTTTGTGGCAAATGTAATTTTTTTAAATATTACTTAGCCTTGCGCAATATGAATAGGCAAAATAAGTTTTATATAGCATAAAAAAAAGTTTTACCAATTTAGAGTTGTTGATCAGGATAATCATCTTTCTTTTAATTTCAATAGCCGTTGCAAATGCGCAGACGGCAAACTATTCCAACGAATTTTTAAACATTGGTGTAGATGCAGCTGCATTTGGTATGGCAAATGCCGTAACAGCTTCTTCCAAAGATGTGAATGCGGTGTATTGGAACCCTGCGGGTTTAGTACACTTAGAAGATTGGCAATTTTCTGCTATGCATGCGAGCTATTTTGCAAACATTGCGAATTACGATTATGTGGCTGGTGCAAAACCCATAGATAATAGGAGTGCAATAGGTTTCAGCATTATCCGTTTTGGGGTAGATGATATTCTAAATACAACGCAACTAATCGATTCTCAAGGAAATATAGACTACAATAGGATCAGTCTATTTTCAACAGCAGATTATGCGTTTACAGTTTCCTATGCTAGAAAAGCTTTAATGAACGATTTTAGCTATGGTATAAATGCCAAAATAATTAGAAGAATCATTGGAGATTTTGCCTCTGCTTGGGGTTTTGGGTTTGATGTCGGTTTACAATATACTCCTGGCAAATGGGAATTAGGTGTTATGGCAAGAGATGTGACAACGACCTATAATACATGGACAATTGACGAAGAGCAGTTTGCTACAATCCAGAATGCTGTTCCTAGTGAAAATCAAGAATTGCCAGAAGATCGCGAAATAACCCTTCCTAAACTTCAAGTAGGTGTGGCAAGACAGTTTGAACTCAATAGAGATTTTGGCTTAAAAACAGCATTCAATTTGGATGTAAGGTTTGCACAAACCAACGATATTTTAAATTCTAAATCTGTTAGTGCAACACCAGCTTTTGGTTTTCAGGCAGATTATTCGGATATGGTGTATCTAAGAGCAGGTGTCGGAAATTTTCAAAATGTGGTTCAGTTGGATGGAACTGACAGTTTAGGCGTTCAGCCCAATTTCGGTATCGGTTTCAAGTACAGAGGTATTCAAATTGATTACGCATTTACCAATATTGGCGATCAAGGCATCGGTTTAAATTCAAATATTTTTTCTATCAAATTGGACTGGAGAATGTTTAGACCTTAAAAACATGTCCGTTTTTAAAAGGTCTATTTTCAACTTATTTTTACCAGTTCTTAATTACCTTTAACATTAATCCAAACCTTTCAGTACTCTAATAGTTATTAAAGTCTTTGATCGATATACTTATTTAGTACTGTGTAAAAGGGTTTGTCTTCGGTACTTGTGCCTATACTAAAACCTCAAATTTTAAAAATTCTATAAATTTATTATGCATGCATAATAAATTTTATTACATTTGAACAGTTTTTAAAATATGAGAGATAAAACTATAGATTACGTTCTTAGGTCATCTTGGATTGCAGTGTCCAAAATGTATAATGAGGAAGCAGGAAAAAAGGGCTCAACAATGGCTACAGGATTTGTATTACTAAATTTAGATCCTGATGGAGGTACACCTTCGACATCACTTGGCCCAAAAATGGGTATTGAGTCAACCTCTTTATCTAGAATATTAAAAAGTATGGAAGACAAAGCATTAATAGTTCGAAAGCCTAACCCTGAGGACGGCAGAGGTGTTTTGATTTGTTTGACAGATTTTGGAGTAGAAATGAGAGAATATTCAAAAAGTGTCGTGCTAGGATTTGATGAAAAAGTAAGAGCTCATATTAGTGAAGAAGACTTAACAACGTTTAAAAAAGTAGCCAAGTCAATAATTGAAATTGTATCCAACAAAAAATACATTAAACAAAAAGTTTAATACAATATGAAAAGAAGAATTAATAAAGTTGCCATCATTGGTTCTGGGATTATGGGTAGTGGTATTGCTTGCCACTTTGCCAATATTGGTGTAGATGTCCTTTTGCTTGACATCATACCAAGAGAATTAAATGATAAGGAAAAAGCAAAGGGTCTTACTTTAGAAGACAAAGTTGTAAGAAACCGTATAGTAAACGATGCGCTGTTAGCATCTATTAAATCAAAACCAGCTCCACTCTATCATGCATCATTTAAGGACAGAATAACAACTGGAAACCTTGAAGACGATATTGCGAAGGTCAAGAATGTCGATTGGATCATGGAAGTTGTGGTCGAACGTTTAGACATCAAACAACAGGTTTTTGAAAAACTTGAAAAGTACAGAACTCCAGGCACCATTATTTCTTCAAATACTTCTGGAATCCCCATCAAATTTATGAATCAAGGGCGTTCTGAGGATTTTAGACAACACTTTGCAGTTACACATTTCTTCAATCCACCAAGATACCTTAAGCTATTTGAAGTCGTTCCTGGCCCAGATTGTAAGCAGGAAGTAACAGATTTTTTGATGAATTATGGGGAGCAGTTTTTAGGTAAAACTTCTGTTTTGGCCAAAGACACGCCTGCTTTTATCGGCAACCGAATAGGTATATTTGGGATTCAGTCTCTATTTCACCAAGTAAAGGAATTAGGCTTAACGGTTGAAGAGGTTGATAAGTTAACTGGTCCGGTAATCGGAAGGCCAAAGTCTGCAACCTTTAGAACTGTGGATGTTGTTGGTTTAGATACACTTGTTCATGTAGCTAATGGTATTTACAACAATTGTCCTAACGACGAAGCCCATGAACTTTTTAAACTTCCTGACTTCATTAACACAATGATGGAAAATAAGTGGTTAGGAAGTAAAACTGGCCAAGGCTTTTACAAAAAATCAGTTTCTCCAAATGGAAAGAAAGAAATTTTAGCTTTAGATCTTGAAACACTAGAATATAGGTCTAGTCAAAAAGCAAAATTTGCAACTTTAGAATTAACTAAAACGATTGATAAACCTATCGACCGGTTTAAGGTATTGATTACAGGAAAAGATAAGGCAGGAGAGTTTTATAGAAAAAATTTGGCTGCAATGTTTGCTTACGTTCAACATAGGATTCCTGAAATATCTGACGAATTATACCGCATCGATGATGCCATGAAAGCAGGATTTGGATGGGAAAATGGACCATTTGAAATTTGGGATGCAGTAGGCATCGACAAAGGAGTGGAGTTAATGAAAGCCGAAGGCAAAGAACCAGCCGCATGGGTGACGGAAATGTTAGAGAAAGGAGAAACTTCTTTTTACACGGTCAAGGATGGAGCGACGTTTTATTATGATATCCCTGCAAAATCGCAAACTAAAAAGCCTGGACAGGAATCATTTATTATTCTGGATAACATCAGAAAAACAAAGGAAGTCTTTAAAAATAAAGGTGTTGTAGTAGAAGATTTGGGCGATGGAATTCTTAATGTCGAGTTTCAATCGAAAATGAATACCATCGGCGGAGATGTATTAGCTGGACTCAACAAAGCTGTGGACATAGCAGAAAAAGATTTTGATGGCCTTGTGGTTGGTAATCAAGCCGCAAACTTCTCTGTAGGGGCTAATATTGGAATGATTTTCATGATGGCCGTAGAGCAGGAGTATGACGAACTTAATATGGCTATCAAGTATTTCCAAGACACCATGATGCGTATGCGTTATTCTTCAATACCTACTATTGCTGCACCCCATGGAATGGCATTAGGTGGTGGCTGTGAGTTGTCCATGCATGCGGACAAGGTTGTGGCAGCAGCAGAAACCTACATCGGTCTTGTGGAATTTGGAGTTGGTGTTATTCCTGGTGGTGGTGGTTCCAAAGAAATGGCACTAAGAGCCCAAGATACATTCCATAAAGGAGATGTCGAATTAAATGTTTTACAAGAATATTTCCTTACCATTGGTATGGCCAAAGTAGCGACATCGGCTTACGAAGCCTTTGATTTAGGTATTCTTCAAAAAGGAAAAGATATCGTAGTTGTGAATAAAGATCGTCAAATAGCTACAGCCAAAGCTCACGCAAGACTTTTAGCTGATGCGGGTTATACGCAACCTGTAAGACGAAAAGACATTAAAGTATTAGGAAAACAAGCTTTGGGGATGTTTTTAGTTGGTACAGACGCTATGAATGCGAGCCATTACATCAGCGAACATGACCAAAAAATTGCAAATAAGTTAGCCTACGTTATGGCTGGAGGCGATTTGTCAGAGCCAACAAAAGTAACAGAGCAGTACTTGCTTGATTTAGAAAGGGAAGCATTTTTGTCATTGTGTACAGAACGTAAAACTTTAGAGAGAATACAACACATGTTGAAAAGAGGAAAACCATTAAGAAACTAGGCACATGTAAATCTAGTCAAATGGAAATTTTAAAAATTGGAAATCACAATATATCATATAAACTAAAGAACACGCAAATCACACCCTTTTCTTAAGAGAGGGTTGAGGGAGGCTTATGAGTAAAAGAACTGATAAATTTCAAACTATAGGAACCATAATGGCATTGGTCATAAGTATTATTGCCATGGTGACTTCTATTTATGAAGCAAATATCATGAAGTCGCAACAGACGGCTATGGTTTGGCCTTACTTAAAAGTAACACAGTTTTACAATAAGGATTATTTTGGATTTAGGATTGCAAATAAGGGCACAGGTCCAGCCATTATAAAATCTGTTCAAGTCGATTTTAAAGGACAACCGATAGCAGATTTAGATCAGTTGCTAGACTCCTTAAGCCCTAACAGAACCTTCGGATACGATATTTTAAGAAATAATAGTCTTAAGAATCAGGTATTTAGTGCTAATGAAATTTTAGAATTTTTGGCCTTGCCTAGAAATCACGAAATCTATCAAAAGGAAACAGAAAAAGTTTTAGAAAATATACAGCATCTAAGAATGAGAGTGCTGTATGAATCAGTACTTGGAGATTCTTGGGTATTTGATTCCAAAGATTTTTCCTATGAAATTAATTCATCTTTTAAAGCAGAAGTAGAATTTATAAATTAATATAAACATAAAAAATCCTATTACCCCTAATAGGAATTTTCCCTTCGGGGATTAGGGGGCAAACATGAAAACAGCATATATCGTAAAAGCTTACAGAACAGCAGTAGGAAAAGCACCTAGGGGTCTTTTTAGATTTAAAAGAGCAGATGAATTAGGAGCGGAAACCATTCAGTATATGATGAAGGAACTTCCTCAACTTGATGTTTCCAGAATTGATGATGTCATTGTTGGAAATGCTATGCCAGAGGGTTCTCAAGGCCTAAATATGGCAAGATTTATTTCGCTTATTGGCTTAAATAGCGTTGATGTTCCTGGTGTGACGGTCAATAGATTTTGTTCTTCGGGCTTAGAAACTATTGGTATGGCAGTGGCCAAAATTCAGTCAGGAATGGCAGAGTGTATCATTGCTGGAGGAAGTGAAAGCATGAGTTCTGTGCCTATGACGGGTTTTAAACCAGAACTAAATTATGATACAGTAAAAGCTGGTCACGAAGAGTATTATTGGGGGATGGGAAATACGGCAGAAGCAGTGGCTAACCAATTTAATGTATCCAGAGAAGATCAAGATGAGTTTGCTTTTAACTCACATATGAAAGCCTTGAAAGCTCAAGCTGAGGATAGGTTTCAAGATCAAATCGTTCCTATAAACGTCTCTCAAACTTTTCTTGACGAAAATGGGAAAAAGGTAACTAAAAATTATACAGTTACTAAAGATGAAGGTCCTAGAAAAGGAACGAATATTCAAGCTTTAGGAAAGTTAAGAGCTGTATTTGCTCAAGGAGGAAGTGTGACAGCTGGGAACTCTTCCCAAATGAGTGATGGCGCTGCCTTCGTCATGGTGATGAGCGAGGATATGGTGAAAGAATTAAATCTTGAGCCTGTAGCAAGATTAGTAAGTTATGCAGCAGCTGGCGTAGAACCTAGAATTATGGGTATTGGACCTGTTAAAGCAATTCCAAAAGCTTTGAAACAAGCTGGGTTACAACAAAACGATTTAGGTTTAATCGAATTAAACGAAGCTTTTGCATCACAATCTTTAGCGGTGATAAGAGAATTGGATTTAAATCCTGATATCATAAACGTAAATGGAGGAGCCAGTGCCTTAGGTCATCCATTAGGTTGTACTGGTGCAAAGCTATCTGTGCAATTATTTGATGAAATGCGCAAAAGAGAAATGAAAAACAAGTACGGCGCTGTAACCATGTGTGTAGGAACAGGTCAAGGCGCTTGTGGAATTTTTGAGTTTTTAAATTAAAAGAAAAAAGAAGTTAGAGAATAGAAAATAGACTTATGAGTGAAAGAAAGAGGCATAACCATCGAAATCTTAAAATATGGAAGTTAGGTACTGAAATTATGAAAGATATCTATGATATTACGGCTACATTTCCTTCAAAAGAAGACTATAGACTTACATCTCAATTAACGGGTTGTGCAGTGTCTATGCCTTCCAATATAGCCGAAGGTTCAGCAAGGTCAGATAAGTCTTTTAGTAATTTTTTAGACTATTCTCTTGGTTCTTCATTCGAATTAGGAACTCAATTGATTGCAGCTCATCATGCTAAATATATAAATGATAAAGAGTTTGAAGCGATAAATAATAAGAACAACGAATTTGAAAAAATGGTTATCGGTTTTATAGGAACATTATGATTTCTAATATCTCATTTCTTTTATCGAATATCTAAGTCACATTTAAAATTAATTATAAAATAATAAAAATATACTAACAATGGAAGTAATGGAAAATAAAGAACTGCTTAGAGGAGGACAGTTTCTTGTTAAAGAGACAAAGTCGGAAGATGTATTTACACCTGAAGATTTCAATGAAGAACAACGCATGATGAAAGAAGCGGTGATGGAGTTTAACGATCGTGAAATCGTTGCACACCGAGAGCGTTTCGAAAACAAAGACTATGCAT
>JAUIFC010000248.1 GCA_030429455.1 Bacteroidia bacterium
TGCAATAAATCCTTTATCTGTTTAACTACTTCTGAGTTTGTAGTGTAGGTGTTGTAATTTTCTTCAAACCATTTGTATTCTGGATTGCTTTGAAGCGTTTTCTTATTAGTTTTTCCTATAATGTTCTCTTGTGCATTCACATTTGCTAAGGATACAACAAATGCAATAAGCGCATATTTAAGTAATTTCATGTTATTCAATTAAAGATTTTTGTGTCATTTCATTTGGTTGTTCAATTCCCATGAGATGGAGAACTGTTGGTGCAATATCGCCTAAAATTCCAGAATTAATGGTTTTAATTTCCTTATCTATTAAAATTAAAGGTACTGGATTAGTTGTATGTGCGGTATGAGGAGAGCCATCAGGATTGATCATGGTTTCACTATTTCCGTGATCGGCAATTACAATTAAAGTATAATCTTGTTTTTGAGCTTCTTCTACAAGTTCTTGGAGGCAAGTGTCTACAGTTTCACAAGCTTTGACCGCAGCGTCGAATACACCTGTATGTCCAACCATATCGGGATTGGCAAAATTTACGCACATAAAATCTGCAGTTTGGTTTTGGATTTCCGACACCAGTTTATCCTTTAGTTCGAAAGCACTCATTTCTGGTTTTAGATCGTATGTTGCCACTTTTGGTGAGTTGGCTAAGACTCTTTTTTCGCCATTAAACGGCTCTTCACGTCCACCTGAAAAGAAAAAAGTAACATGAGGATATTTTTCTGTTTCTGCCGCTCTTAATTGTGTTTTTTCATGGCGTTCTAAAACTTCGCCCAACGTATTCTCTATGTTTTCCTTAGAATATATGACATTGATGTTTTTATAAGTATCATCGTATCTTGTCATGGTGTAGTATTCAAGATCTAAGGTGTTCATGTCATGTTCAGGAAAGTCCTGTTGAGATAGCGCAACAGTAAGTTGTCTGCCACGATCTGTTCTAAAGTTAAAAAACATGACAACATCTCCGTCTTTTATGGTCGCAATTGGATCACCATTTTCGTGAACAACAATTGGATTGATAAACTCGTCTGTTATATTGTCTTCGTAACTTTCCGCTATGGCTTGAATGGGATTCTCGGTTGCTTTTCCAGTCCCATTGACAACGGCATCGTATGCCAATTTTACTCTATGCCAGCGTTTATCTCTGTCCATCGCGTAATATCGTCCTACGATACTTGCTAGCTTTGAATTATGTTCTTCCAAATGTGGTAATAATTCTTCGATAAATCCTTTTCCAGATTTAGGATCGACATCTCTTCCGTCTGTAAATGCATGAACGTAAGTCTTTTCTATTCCAAAGTCTGATGCAGCCTTGACAAGTCCTTTTAAATGATTAATGTGAGAATGCACACCACCGTCACTTACCAAGCCCAGAAAATGTATGGGTTTATTATGGTCTTTAGCATAAGAAAATGCCTTTTGAACAGCATCTTGGTCTTTTAGCGTATTATTTTCGACTGCCATGTTGATTTTTACCAAATCTTGATAAACAATACGACCAGCGCCAAGATTCATATGTCCAACTTCAGAATTTCCCATTTGTCCCTCAGGAAGGCCAACGTTCAGGCCGTCTGTTCTTAATGTCGCAGTGGCATAGGTTTCTTTTAAGCTATCCATAAAAGGTGTATTCGCAGCATCTACAGCAGATACCTTTTTGTTTGGAGCAATACCCCAACCGTCTAATATGGTTAAAATGACTTTCTTGTTCATAATTTTATTTGAAAGTGTAAAAATACAGATTATTCTAAAACCAAATTACCTTTTTAAAAAATATAAAACTTTTTTTTGAACCACTATATCGTAATAGTTGAATATGAACTAGCTTTAACTATCAGAATAACAATTATATAGATGTGTTATAATTTTATTTAATTTTAAAAATATATAAAATTAATATTTGGAAAACATGACAAATGTTAGTTCACGAATATTTTTATTACCTTTAGTTTGAATAAAAATCTAAACCATGTTAGCATACGAAAAAGAAGAATTATTTAGACAAATTATCACAAACAAGTATAGTGTGTACAATAGTTTGTTTCTAAATTTACCTCATAGACATTCAACATATACTGGAATATATATTCCTTTATTAAGAAAATTAAGCTTAGAAGGATTTAAAAATTCTAAGTCGCCAAAGAAGATTATTAATAGTTTTTTTAAGAACCATACAGATATCAAATCTGATGAAGATAGATTTGATCTCCTATTCAGAGTCGTTCAATATGTTGAAAGACAAGTTGTTCTGTTCGATTGTGTCGAAGATGCAGCCTTTTTGGATTTTCAGCGTCCAAGCATTAAAAATTATTTAGACGAAAAATACGAGCATTATCCTGCCATTAAGGAACATCTTAAGTCTTTTAGTGCGCGATTGGTCTTTACCGCTCATCCAACGCAATTTTATCCAAACGAGGTGCAAATTATAATGTCAGAAATGCGTCAAGCCATTCAAAAAAATGACATTACAAAAATTGATGAATTATTAAATCAACTCTCGTATACCCCGTTTGTAAAGCGTAAAAAGCCAACGCCTTTCGATGAAGCTCGAAGTATAATTTTCTACATGCGCTATGTTTACTATCACACCATAGGGAATTTGTACCACGATATTTTCAAAAATATACAAGAGAACCCTAGTTTTAATCCAAATCTGATTGAACTTGGATTTTGGCCTGGCGGTGATAGAGATGGTAATCCTTTTGTGAAATACGATACCACTCTAAAAGTAGCACGAATGTTACGAAATACCATAATGAAGTGCTATTATGACCATATAAAAAGCCTTAGAAAATTATTGACTTATAAAGATGTTACGCCGCTTACTTTAGAACTAAAACAAAAACTATATGAACAGATTTTTCAAGATGAAGTGCTCATAAATCATCATGAAATAATCGACTATCTCGAAAAAATTAGGGACATCGTTAAAGATAAATATCGAGGATTATACTTAGATGAATTGAATGATATGATAGGAAGAGTAAATCTTTTCGGAAGTCATTTTGCGACATTGGATGTCCGTCAAGATAGCAGTAAGCATAATGCGGCTATCGATCAGATTTTTCAAAAAGAATTTGGTTTGGACTTTAGCACACTTAGCGATGAAGAAAAAATAGAATATCTAACAACTAAGTCTTTGGAGCTCAATCCTGACGATTACGAGGATGAAACTACCGAAGATACCATAAGAAACGTCTATCAAATTCAGCAGATACAGAGAGAAAACGGAAGCCGTTCATTACACCGTTATATTATTTCGAATTCGGAAAGTATATTCGATGTACTAAAAGTTTATGCACTCTTTAAATATTGCGGTTACAAAGATGAAGACATCAGGATAGATATTGTGCCACTTTTCGAAACCATGCGAGGTATGGATAATTCTCAAGATGTCATGCGCACGCTATATAATCTCCCAGTATATAAAGAGCATTTAAGTCGAAGAGAGGAAACCCAAACCATCATGTTAGGTTTTTCAGATGGTACAAAAGACGGCGGTTATTTAAAAGCCAATTGGGAAATTCTACAGACTAAAGAACGTCTTACAAAGGCAACTTACGACAACGGTTATAAAGTAGTATTCTTTGATGGTCGTGGTGGTCCACCTGCGCGTGGTGGTGGAAAAACTCACCAATTTTATGCAGCTCAAGGGAAAGATGTTGCCAACGATAAAATTCATTTGACGATTCAAGGGCAAACCATCACCAGTATCTACGGGACACACGAACAGGCCAGTTATAACCTTGAGCAATTGCTCTTGGCGGGCACAAAACCATTTAACCAATCTGAAGAAATCACCGAAGAAGAACGAAATCTGATTAACGATTTGGCCAATAAAAGTTACCAAAAGTACTTGTCGCTCAAAAACCACGAATTGTTTGTGCCGTATTTAGAGAAAATGACAACGCTAAAGTATTACGGTGCCACAAATATTGGTAGTCGTCCTACAAAGAGAAATGCAAAAGCCGCTTTAGATTTTTCAGATTTGAGAGCGATTCCATTTGTGGGGTCTTGGAGTACGATTCGACAAAATGTACCAGGTTACTATGGTTTAGGTACTGCGCTTGAGTCTTACGCTGATAAGCCTGAAGTCATTGAAGGCTTGTACAACAAATCTGCATTTTTCAGAACGCTGATTAATAACAGTATGATGAGCATGAAGAAGTCATACTTTCCTTTAACATCTTATATGAAAAAGGACGAAGTTTACGGCGATTTCTGGAGAGAATTAAGAGCTGAATATCAGCTTTCTAAAAAGTGGGCGACAAAATTGGCAGGCATAAAAGAACTTATGGATAACGAAAAAACAACCCGT
>JAUIFC010000034.1 GCA_030429455.1 Bacteroidia bacterium
GCTAGCTTTTTCACAACTTCATAGCTGCTTTCATTCCCCAGGTGATCAGCCATTTTGAGAATGGCATGTTCATCAATTATAAGCTTACGCAGTCTATAAATCCGAAACATTACGATGTGGTGATAGGTGGTGACGGGAATGATCAATTTTTTGGTACATCTAGTCGAGAAATTGCTTTAAATGTTTTTTCAAGAAAAAGCGGATTGTATCTGTTTCAAAAACTTTTTCAGTATGTTTCCCCATTGTTATCTGGCATGGAACGATTTAAATTTCATAACAATGGTATTCTTCACTCAAATGAACTTCAGGATTTTGGTTTTAGCAATACAGAATTAAATCGATTATTTAATGACAAATCACGGTCTAATAAAAACCAAAAGGAACAACAAGAGATGTTAAATTTCAATAAACAATACCTTTGGAGAAATTATTTTACAGACTTAAACAAATCGGGGCTGCAAGTGATTATTCATAAAGCGTCACGGCTATCAACTCTTGCTAAATTAAATCTGGCTTTCCCTTACGCAGATGAAAAAATCTTATCGTTTCTTAACACTTTACCAGTAAAATACAAGGTTGGTGGTAGTTTCAAAGAATTGTTACTCGGAAAAGGCCAAAGTAAGTTTTTATTTAAACAATACCTAAAAGACAAATTACCATCAGCAATTGCCAATAAAAAGAAACAGGGTGGTTTTACGCCGCTTGGAATTTATTTAGATGATAAGGCGTTTAGAATGAAACTTTACACATTTATTAAGCAAACCTTTTCTGAAATCAGTTTCTTTAATGAAAAAGAACTTGACAAGATTATTGAGGCTATCGATAAGTCTTTAAATGATAAAGGCGTTTGGTTTTGGCATACTCAAAAACAACAAATCAAGCTGATGTATTTACTTGTAATCAGTATGTGGTATGCCATTTTCGTCAAAGATGATCGAAGAGATACACTTTCGGATTATTTTAATCCTAAACACATCACCAAAAATAATGTAAAGAAAAATCAGACTAAACCTAAACCTCTGCCGAAACCAGAATTAATTGAATCCTAGATTTCTAATGTCCTGGTTAAAGTCATAATGTAACTTTTTAAAAAAAACTCTAGAAACTACTCCTCACCATGCCTTACAGGGTCGAAAGGTTCTTTTTTGTTCTTTCTAAAGTCAAAACTGCCGTAGAAAAATAAGCGAAAGGTATGATTTAGATTATAAACGTTTCCAGCAGCCAGTTGTTGGTAAACCATCATATATCCACAATCGAAGGACCAATGGTTATTAATCTTATGCTTGATTCCTGCTGTTAATCTGTTTTGGTTAAAGGTGTTATAAACTACATTTTTACCAAAATTTAAATGTATCTCGTCTGCCAAAATGAATTGCGTATTTCCACCTTGTTTGAATGGAAAACCAACACTTACCAAAAACCTAACTCTATGTACAGTGAAGTCATCATTAAGCGAAGTGCCATCAACAACATTGTTAAAAAATCGTTGCTCTGTTCTTAATCTGAATAAGGCATTTAGTTTTTCGTAGCGCTGAGAAATACTAAATTGTTGGTAAATCCTATTTTCATTTTGATACCTGTCCCAATCGCCTTGTGCTGTTAACCAAAGATGCGCATATCCAGCAGCAAGTCTTAAGTTAGGTTTGATATAGTACTGTGCACCAGCTCTTAAAAAGTAAAAATTGGGATCCTTTACAAAATCATTCCTCCTAATATGTATGTCATTTAATAATGCCCATCGCTCTGATATCCTGAACACATTATTTGTAGAAATCCAAAACTGTGCATTATCATTAATTATCTTTTCTGGTTGTTCTTGTCCCAGCGACTTAAAAGTAGAAATTATACAAAAAAATAGTATAAAACCGATCGATTGAATTCTTTTCATGACCTTCAATTTAAAACACCAAAAGTATCACTTCAATGAATCTCGGTATATGATATTAATCACTTTAGGAGTTAAATTATATTTGTCTACTTCTTCAATAGTTTTAATATTGAAAGCTTTTAAAGCTAAGTTTTGACGAAGTATTTATTTCAAGTAAAGTATAAAATGATAAATGTTTGCATGTAAAACAAAGGCTTCTTTTTAAATAAAAAAAATCACGTACATTTGTTTTAAACTAATATTAAATTTCTAAGATGGAGTATTTAGATTTTGAATTGCCAATTAAAGAATTAGAAGATAAATATCAACAAGCCTGCAATCTTGGTGAAAATGGAGACGTTGACGTAACAGATACATGCAAGCAAATAGAGAAAAAACTAGAAGAAACCACAAAAGATATATACAAAAACCTAAATGCGTGGCAACGGGTTCAACTGTCTAGACACCCTAATAGGCCTTACACCTTAGACTATATTACAAACATTTGTGGAGACACATTTTTAGAACTTCATGGAGATAGAAATTTCGGTGATGATAAAGCGATGATTGGTGGCCTTGGCAAAATTGGCAACCAAACGTATATGTTTGTGGGACAACAAAAAGGTTACAATACTAAGACCAGGCAATACCGGAATTTTGGAATGGCCAATCCAGAAGGTTACAGAAAGGCCTTACGCTTGATGAAGAAAGCTGAAAAATTTAACATTCCTGTCGTTTGTCTAATTGATACTCCTGGAGCATTCCCAGGAATTGAGGCAGAAGAGCGTGGTCAAGGCGAAGCCATAGCACGTAATATTTACGAAATGACAAAGCTTGAAGTGCCAATTATTGTCGTGATTATTGGTGAAGGTGCCAGTGGTGGCGCTTTGGGTATTGGTGTTGGAGACAAAGTGTTAATGTTGGAAAATACATGGTACTCCGTCATCTCTCCAGAATCTTGCTCTTCTATTCTATGGAGAAGTTGGGAGCATAAAGAAACAGCTGCATCTGCCTTAAAGTTGACCTCCAAAGACATGAAAAGTCTAAAATTGGTTGACGAAATTGTAAAAGAGCCGCTCGGAGGAGCACATCGCAATAAAGAAGAAACTTATCAAATCGTAGCAGAACGCATAAATCATCATTACGAAGAATTGAAAAAATTATCACCAGAAAAATTGGTCGAAAATCGAATTGATAAGTACAACGAAATGGGAGAATTTAAAGAGCGATAATTCCTATGTCTTAATTTACACTTATTTATAAATTACATAACTTTAATTTATAACTTATCAACAGTAATTAATAGTTATAAACATGTGGATTGTTAATTAACTGTTGATTTTTGCAGTACTTCAATACATGTAAATTTGATTACAAATAGTTTACATTCGCAGTATGGAAGAAAGAAAACCTTACAACAACCCTAATTACAAGAAAGGTAATGTCATAAGCCTTCAAAAAGGCAAGATTCCACCTCAAGCTATTGATTTAGAAGAAGTTGTAATTGGCGCCATGCTTATTGACAAAAAGGGTGTTGACGAAGTAATCGACATTTTAAAACCAGAAGCCTTTTATAAAGAAAGTCATCAGCATATTTTTTCTTCCATCAAAAAACTCTTTGAAGATGGGCAACCTATAGACTTATTAACGGTTTCCGACTATTTGAGGAAAGAAAAAAAATTAGAAGCCATTGGAGGCGACTTTTACTTGATTCAGCTTACTCAAAAGGTCTCATCTTCAGCACATATTGAGTACCATTCAAGGATAGTTTTACAGAAGTACATCCAAAGAAGTTTAATCCAAATTTCTAATGAAATAATTGAAGAAGCCTACGACGAATCTACCGATGTTTTTGATCTTCTAGACAGTGCGGAATCAAAATTATACGATGTTACTCAGGGCAATATCAATAAAACTTCTGAAACTGCTCAGAGTCTTGTGATTCAAGCCAAAAAACGTATTGAGGAAATTTCTAACCAACAAGGATTAAGTGGTATTCCCTCGGGCTTCGATGAGTTGGACGAATTAACATCTGGATGGCAACCAAGTGACCTCATAATTGTCGCGGCAAGACCTGGTATGGGTAAAACGGCCTTGACGCTCTCTATGGCGCGAAATATTACCGTGGAAAGAAATATTCCCGTTGCATTTTTCTCTCTTGAAATGTCTGCCGTACAACTTATAACTAGATTAATTTCCTCTGAAACCGAATTGTCATCAGAAAAACTAAGAACAGGTAAACTCGAAAAATACGAATGGGAGCAACTTAATGTCAAGGTAAAAAACTTGGAAAAAGCACCTTTGTTCATCGATGATACGCCTTCTCTTTCAATTTTCGACCTTCGTGCAAAAGCGAGACGATTAGCCTCTCAACATGGCATCAAATTGATTGTTATCGATTATCTTCAGTTAATGACTGGCGGCACGAGCAACAAAACAGGCAATAGAGAACAAGAGATTTCAACCATTTCAAGAAATTTAAAAGCTTTGGCAAAAGAGCTAAATGTACCGGTGATAGCGCTCTCCCAGTTGTCTAGAGCTGTAGAAACTCGAGGTGGTGCAAAACGCCCATTATTAAGTGACTTGAGAGAATCTGGTGCAATAGAACAGGATGCTGATATAGTTTCATTTATTTACAGGCCAGAATATTACGGCATAGACGAATGGGACGATGAAGGTGCAAGCCCAACAAAAAATGAAGCAGAATTTATTGTTGCTAAACATAGAAATGGTGGTCTCGATAGTATAAGGTTGAAATTTATTGGACAATTTGGTCGTTTTGAAAATCTAAACACAGAAACGCTAACGGAAGTCAATTCAATCCTTAATAGCGACAATGAAACACCAAATTTTCCAGATGCATCGCACTTTGACGAGTTCAATTCTTCCAATCCAGACGACGATTTTCCATTTTAAATTTTAAATATAATTAGGCATTACTTTTGCGATTTGATTATTTTTGAAATATATGAAAAAGATCATGCTGAAACATATTTTATTACTCATCGCTATATGTGTAAGTTTTAACTTGCATGCCTCTTTCCTTCTCATCCCGATGGATGCAGAATCTCAAAAAGACCATCTTAAAGCGTATGGGATAACCTATTGGGTTTTGGACAATGGTCAAAAAGTACAGTGGTTGTTGAATTACAGAGGTGGTTCTTTCTTAATTCCAGATTCTGAACGTTTAAGAAAAGAGTGTAAAATAAGAGGCGTAAGTTTTGAAATAATCAGCAACGCCGAAGCAGAAAACGTATTGCGTGAAATTGACAGTCCAAGTCAAAATCAAGAATCGGTACTCCTTGAAAAAGCGCCTAAAATAGCGGTGTATACCCCAACTGGCAAAAAACCTTGGGACGATGCGGTGACATTGGTATTGACCTATGCAGAAATACCTTACAAAACAGTTTATGACGAAAAAGTATTAAACGACGAACTCCTATTATTTGATTGGCTACACTTACATCATGAAGACTTCACAGGCCAATATGGAAAATTTTACAGAGCCTACAGAACGTCTCCATGGTATATAAAAGAAAAAGAAGAAGCCGAAGCTTTGGCAAACTCGCTGGGTTTCAACAAAGTTTCTGAGCTAAAAAGAGCTGTAAGCCTGAAAATAAGGGATTATGTCGTCGGAGGTGGTTTTATGTTTGCGATGTGCAGCGCTACAGATAGTTTTGACATTGCGCTTTCCGCCGATGGCGTAGATATTGCAGAAGCAATGTTTGATGGCGACCCAAGCGAACCTGGCTACCAAAACAAGATAGATTATTCTAAGACATTTGCCTTTAAAGATTTCATTTTAGAAAAAAGTCCTATGGTTTACGAATTTTCCAGTATAGATATGACTAGAAAAAGGAGAGTTCCTAAAGAACAAGACTATTTTACGCTCATGGAGTTTTCTGCTAAATGGGATCCAATACCAACCATGTTATGTCAAAATCATACTGCTTTGGTAAAAGGATTTATGGGACAAACCACATCTTTTGATGCTCGCGAAATAAAATCAAACGTTCTTGTCCTTGGAGAAACAAGGTTAAATGGTGAAGCAAAATACATTCATGGGATTAAAGGCAAAGGCTTTTTTACATTTTATGGAGGTCATGACCCAGAAGATTACCAACACCGTGTAGGCGATCCTAAAACGGAACTAGAACTTCATCCCAATTCGCCTGGTTATCGATTGATTCTCAATAATATTTTATTTCCTGCTGCAGAGAAAAAGAAACATAAGACCTAATCAAACAGTTTCTTTTTACGGAGTTCAAAGTTTTGTCCGAGATATACTTTTCTAACCATCTCATCTGCTGCTAGTTCTTCTGGTACACCATGCTTTAAAATTCCTCCTTGAAACATCAGATAAGTGCGATCGGTTATGGCTAGAGTTTCTTGGACATTATGGTCTGTAATAAGAATTCCTATATTTTTATGTTTCAGTTGGGCAACTATTTTTTGGATGTCTTCAACTGCAACGGGATCTACGCCTGCAAAAGGTTCGTCTAGTAATATAAACTTTGGATTTGTAGCCAGAGCTCTAGCGATTTCAGTACGACGTCTTTCACCTCCTGAAAGCAAATCTCCCCTATTCTTTCGTATATGCGTTAAGCCAAATTCCTCTAGTAAAGACTCCGCCCTTTCGTGACGTTCTTTTTTATTCAGCTTGGTTAGTTCTAAAACACTTTTAATATTATCTTCCACACTTAGTTTCCTAAATACGGAAGCTTCTTGTGCAAGATAGCCAATTCCGTACTGTGCCCTTTTGTACATGGGGAATTTGGTGATATTTTGTCCTTCGAGAAAAATATTGCCGTCTGTAGGTTTTATAATGCCTACAATCATGTAGAAAGATGTGGTTTTTCCTGCGCCATTTGGCCCTAATAGACCTACAATCTCACCTTGATTTACTTCAAGAGAAACATCCTTTACAACCCGCTTACTTCCATATTTCTTTACTAGATTTTCAGCTCGTAATTTTATTCTATTAGGTTCAGGCATTGTGTTTTAACTTTAAAAATATTCTTTTATTTAAGTACTCGAGTTTGCAATTCTGTTTTCAATTAATAGTTGAAATGCCCTAAATTTACCCATTAAACTTTTCCTCTAAGGCTTCCCAAAATTCGTATGCTCTACGTAAATGCGGTACAACAATTGTACCTCCAACAAGCGTGCCTATACTCATTGCTTCCATGACTTGGTCTTTAGACCAACCCGCTTTGTAAGCCGACTCTAAATGGTATTTTACACAATCATCACATCTTAAAACTAATGACGCTACCAAACCAAGAAGTTCTTTGGTTTTATAGTCTAAAGCGCCATCTTTGTAAGCATTTGTATCCAAATTGAAAATTCGTTTGATGATTTTATTATTATCATCGGTAAGTTTTTTATTCATTTTGGACCTGTAAGCCTCAAATTCGTCTATCATATCCATACATTACACATTTATCGTTGTCCTATAAGCTGTTTTTGTTGTTTTTTATAAATCACTTTAGCTATCAAAATGCTAAACTCATACAATATTAAAACGGGAATTGATACAATAAATTGACTCGCAATATCAGGCGGGGTAATTATTGCTGAAATTATTAATATCAATACAATGGCGTATTTTCTATTGTTCTTTAAAAAGCTAGGTGTTACGAGTCCCAATTTCGAGAGAAAATAGATGATGATCGGCAATTCGAACATCAACCCAGAGGCTAAAATTGAAGTTTTAACCAGGCCGATGTAGCTTTCTAAATCAAACTCATTAAGTACTTCTCCGCTCACTTGGTAAGTCCCTAAAAATCGCAATGACAAAGGAGTTATGACATAATAACCAAATACAACACCAGTTAAAAACAACAGTGAAGTAAAGAAGACAAAGTACTTACCGTATTTTCTTTCGCGACTATACAAGCCTGGAGATATAAACGACCACACTTGATAAATGACATAAGGAAAGGAAACTATAAAACCAAACACAAAAGACGTCCACATGTGTGTGCTAAATTGTGTCGCCACTTTTCGGCTTTGTATTTTGAAAGGCAATTCGTCAAAACAAAAACTTTCGTCCAATCCAAAAACTTGAGACAAGTTACATAAGACATTATATGTAGGAAAATCTGATTGCTTTGGTCCAAAAATGATGACATCAAAAATAAATGACTTGAACAAAAAAGCAACTCCTCCACAAATCACTACTGCTCCCAATGCTCTGATAATGTGCCATCTTAACTCTTCAAGATGGTCTAAAAAAGACATCTCATTTTTATCGTCCGCCTTCGCCATTATAAAATTCCTTCTTTAATAAGATTATGTAAATGTACGACCCCTTGATACTTTTCATTTGAGGTAGAGATTATTTGCGATATACTATTAGATTCCAGTAACTTTAGCGCATCTACTGCCATGGCATCGTTATCAATTGTTTTTGGATTGTGCGTCATGATGTCTTCAGCCTTCAAATTGGTAATGTCATCATATTGAGATAACATGCGTCTTAAGTCTCCATCGGTAATTATTCCGACTACCTTTTCGTTATGAACAACTGCTGTAACGCCTAGCATATTTTTAGAGATTTCAACGATCACCGTTTTCATAGGAGTTTCAGGCTGGACTTCAGGCTTTAAGTTAGATCCTGTAATATCACTTACTCTTAGATAAAGTGCTTTTCCTAAAGCTCCTCCTGGATGATATTTTGCAAAGTCTTTGCTCGAAAACCCTCTGATTTCTAGCAATGTTACTGCCAAAGCATCGCCCATTACCAATTGAGCAGATGTACTTGTTGTTGGTGCTAAATTATTGGGGCAAGCTTCTTTGGTCACTGTTGTTTGCAATGTATAATCTGCATGTTCTCCTAAATAAGACTTTGGATTGCCCGTCATCGCTATCAACGCATTTTTAAAGTTTTTTATCAACGGAACCAAAACTTTAATCTCTGGAGTATTGCCACTTTTTGAAATACATATCACTACATCATCTTTTAAAATGGTACCTAAATCCCCATGAATAGCATCCGCAGCATGCATAAAAACAGCTGGTGTTCCAGTTGAATTCATGGTAGCAACAATCTTCTGAGCAATGATGGCACTTTTTCCAATCCCTGTAATGATGACCCTTCCTTTTGAACCTAAAATTAATTCAACAACCTTGGTAAAATCTTCATTAATAAAATTTGAAAGATTCCTAATTTCATCAGATTGCATCAATATGCTGTTTTGAGCAAAAGTTTTTATTCTATCAAAATTCATAATTGAAAAATCGGCTTGCAGACAATAAAATAATGCGTATATTTAGGATTGCAAAAGTACATGAAATTTTTCATTTTTAAATGAGTTCTTATTCAATGTGAAAATATCGTGAATAAAGAAAAATATCAAATAAACTAACTATATATTAGTGTTAAGGATTGATTTCCTTAAATGACATCGGAATAAAAAAATAATTAAATTGGAGTCGCAAGAATTACATAAAAATCTGAAAAAAATATTTGGCTTTTCAGAATTTAAAGGTCTACAAGAACAGGTTATCCAAAGTATTTTAAATAATCAAAATACATTTGTTATTATGCCAACAGGCGGTGGCAAATCTTTGTGCTACCAGCTTCCAGCCATGGTGTCTAAGGGCACAGCTATCGTGATATCTCCTTTGATTGCATTGATGAAAAATCAAGTGGATACCTTAAGAGCAGTTTCAGATAATGAAGGCATAGCACATGTTTTAAATTCCTCGCTGAATAAAACACAAATCAAACAAGTCAAAAAAGATATTGAAGACGGTGTAACAAAATTACTATATGTTGCTCCAGAATCTTTAACCAAAGATGAGTATGTTGATTTTTTGAGAAATCAAGACATTTCTTTTTTGGCCATCGACGAAGCCCATTGTATCTCAGAATGGGGACATGACTTTAGACCCGAATACCGTAATATTAAAAATATTTTAAATCGTATTGACGAAAATATTACAATCATAGGTCTTACAGCAACAGCAACTGTCAAAGTTCAAGAAGACATTTTAAAGAATCTAAGAATGACGGATGCCAATGTGTTTAAAGCATCCTTTAACAGACCGAATTTATATTATGAAATTCGGCATAAAACAGCAAATGTAGATACAGACATCATTAAATTTGTCAAACAAAATGAAGGAAAAAGCGGCATAATATATTGTCTAAGCAGAAAACGAGTTGAAGAGCTTGCTCAAACACTTCAGGTTAATGGCATAAAAGCTGTACCCTATCACGCTGGACTCGATGCCAAAACACGATCTAAACATCAAGACATGTTTTTGATGGAAGATATTGATGTTGTTGTTGCCACTATTGCCTTTGGAATGGGAATTGACAAACCAGACGTAAGATTTGTGATTCACAATGACATACCTAAGAGCATAGAAAGTTATTACCAAGAAACTGGACGTGCAGGAAGAGACGGAGGCGAAGGCCATTGTTTAGCTTATTATAATTACAAAGACATTGAAAAATTAGAAAAATTCATGAGCAACAAACCTCTGGCTGAGCAAGAAATTGGTTATGCTTTGTTACAAGATATAGTTGCTTTTGCAGAGTCTCCAGTGTCTAGAAGAAAATTTATACTTCATTATTTTGGGGAAGAGTTTGACAATGCAACTGGCGAAGGAGGTGATATGGACGATAATGTACGTTTTCCTAAAAAAACAATTGAAGCCAAAGAAGATGTTCACAAATTGCTTAAAGTTGTTGAAGAGACTAATCAAGTCTATAAAATAAAAGAACTCGTAAACATTATGTTGGGAGATTCCAATGCCTTGATTAAATCTCATAAAACAGACCAATCAGAAATTTTCGGACTAGGCAAGGATAAATC
Organism: Bacteroidia bacterium; assembly: GCA_030429455.1. Lineage (GTDB taxonomy): Bacteria > Bacteroidota > Bacteroidia > Flavobacteriales > Flavobacteriaceae > Psychroflexus. The sequence continues at coordinate 10,696 of JAUIFC010000034.1, forward strand.
CAAAAGCTTTTGGACAGCTTTAATTAGGCAAGTCTTGGTGAATGGATTTTTGTATAAAGAAATTGAATCCTACGGCATCGTAAAACTCACCGACAAAGCATTGGATTATATTGAAAATCCTACCTCTTTTATGATGGCTGAAGATCATGATTATTCTGATGACAAAGTACCAGTTAAATCAAATCAAGGAGGTGGCAGTGATGCCAAACTGCTCAAAATGTTAAAAGACCTTCGTAAAAAAGTAGCTAAACAGAAAGAAGTTCCTCCTTTTGTCATATTTCAAGACCCATCTCTAGAAGACATGGCTTTAAAATATCCTATCTCTTTTGAAGAATTATCCAATGTTCACGGTGTTGGTGATAGTAAAGCAAAAAAGTTTGGAAAACAATTTGTTCAACTCATTGAACGGTATGTTGAAGACAATGACATCATACGACCTGATGATTTAATCGTTAAGTCCACTGGAGCAAATAGCGCGAATAAGCTGTACATTATTCAGAATGTGGACCGCATGCTTCCATTAAATGACATTGCAGATTCCAAAGGAATGGAGATGGCAGAGTTGATAAAGGAAATGGAAGCTATCGTTTATAGTGGCACAAAACTCAACATCAGTTATTGGATTGACGATATGCTAGATGAAGATCAACAAGAAGAAATTCATGACTATTTCCTAGAAGCAGAAACGGATAGTATAGACGATGCCATCGAAGAATTTGATGGAGATTATGAAGATGAAGAACTACGCCTTTATCGAATCAAATTTATAAGCGAAGTAGCAAATTAAACCATGCGTATGAAATCCAAATTAAGTGCTGTTTATATTTCTGTAGGCTTTTATTTTATTCTAAATTTAATGAGTTGCAACAGCGGGTCTTCTTCTGTAAACACTTCAAATCCTGTGGAATCTGATGATTCTTGGGAAATAGTTTTACAAGAAGATTTTGACAATTTGGAGGCTTGGAACATTTGGAATGGCGGAGCGTTTAACAACGAAATTCAGTTGTATCGAGAAGAACAATTGAGCATAAACAATGGAATCTTAAAAATTACTACCGAACGACAATCAGTGAGTGGTGCTACGACTCCCTTTGACCCGACACAAAAAACATTTGAATTCGTTTCTGGTCGAATAGAAAGCAAACTTTCTATTGGACCGAAAGATGCTCCGAAACGCAACGAATATCGCGTATTGGCAAGAATCAAATTGCCCTTTGGAACTGGTATGTGGCCTGCATTTTGGATTTATGGCGATCCATGGCCAACCCAAGGAGAAATTGACATTTTGGAAGCAAGAGGCAATGAACCTAATGTGTTTCAGAGTAATCTATTTTATGGTACAGAACCTGGTATAAATATTAATGTGAACACAGAAGTGATACATGCGATAGGTCAAAACCTAACGGAAGACTTTCATATTTATGAAATGAGATGGAAACAAAATTCTATAGAAATATATTTTGACAACGACTTAATTCATACTTATGAAGCCAATGCCGAAAACAACATTGCCAACATGTTTAACAAACAACAGAAAATTGTTTTTAATTCGGCCGTAGGCGGTTGGTTTACACCCGAACAAAATTCGGATAACTACACTGATAACGCCACAATGGAAGTTGACTGGCTTAAAGTATATAGAAAATAGAATTTAGAAGTTAACGTATTCTACAATTTCAAGGCCATAGCCTATCATACCTACACGTTTAGACTGCTTAGAGTTTGACATCAGTTTTAACTTATGAATATTTAAGTCATGAAGAATTTGAGCACCTATACCGAAATCTTTATTGTCCATTCTAACTTGAGGAGCTTTTACCAACTCTTCATTTTGAGTTTCTTTAAGAATTCTTAGTCTTGACAATAGATTTAAACTTTCTACATCCTGATTGATAAAGACAATAGCACCTTTACCTTCTTTATTCAAGAGCTTAAACATATCATCTAATTTCTTGTCGGCATTGTTGGTTAGTGTCCCTAAAATATCATTATTTACCAATGTCGAATTTACCCGAACCAAAACAGATTCGTCTTGTTTCCAACTTCCTTTAGTTAGTGCAAGATGAATATGATTGTTGGTGGTTTGAAGATAGGCCCTTAATCTAAATTGCCCAAAACGCGTCTGCAATTCGAAGTCTTCCTTCTTCTCAATCAGAGAATCATGTTGCATCCTGTAAGCTACTAAATCTTCGATAGAAACTATTTTGAGGTCATGCGTTTTCGCGACTTCGACCAATTGGGGAAGTCTTGCCATGCTTCCATCTTCATTCATAATTTCTACAATAACGCCAGCAGGTTTTAATCCAGCGAGTCTTGCAAAATCGATGGCAGCTTCGGTATGCCCTGTGCGTCGTAAAACACCACCTTCTTTAGCTTTTAAAGGAAAAATGTGGCCAGGCCTGTTAAGTTCATGTGGTTTTGTATGATCATTACACAATGCTTTGACAGTTTTTGCACGATCTGAAGCAGATATTCCCGTTGTGACACCATTGCCATTTAAATCTACAGATATGGTAAAGGCAGTTTCCATAGGATCTGTATTATTTCCAACCATCATTTGAAGCTTTAATTTCTCACAGCGCTTCTCCGTAAGAGGACAACAAATCAAACCTCTGCCATGTGTGGCCATAAAGTTGATCATCTCTGGTGTTACTTTATCTGCGGCAGCGAGAAAATCACCTTCATTTTCTCTATTCTCGTCGTCTACAACAATAATTACTTTACCATTTCTGATATCCTCAATGGCATCTGCTATGTTATCGAGCTTTATTTCCTGTTGAAATGGCGTTGAAATCATTTTTTCGTTTTTGATTTTACAAAAATAAATAGTTTTTTAAAAGGTTCCATAAGAATATCAACATTAAGAAAACCTTGGTCTGTTGCCGCTCTGTATGTTAAAAATACACCGATTGGCATCATGATAAAAGTAGAAATCCAAGCCGCTAAAAAAGAACTTATACGGCCTGTTTCGGCATTGTTTCCAGCAAAAAGTCCAAAAAAATGATAGACTAAAAAGAGTATAATCGACACTACCAGTGGCAATCCTAAACCTCCTTTTCGGATAATAGCGCCAAGTGGTGCACCAACAAAAAAGAGGACAATACAACTTATGCCAATCGCATATTTTTTATGCAACTCTAACTCTATTCGATTTAATATTTGAGCCTTGTTGGTTATTACAGTTTCTTTAGACCTTATTTGAGATACAATTGTTCCAGAGGTACCTTTCGAATTAGAGAGAATTTGCGCTTGAATTCTTCTAGGCTGAACAGCTATAAGACTATCGATGATGAAATAATTATTTTCATGTTTTGCAATCGCTTTTAAACTGTCAATATTGTCAATTCTATTTTGATCAGATTGATATGATTTTGGTTTAGGCTTTTTTATATTTTGATATTTTCCATCTGCTTGGTCATCGCCATAAAGATTTGTAAATCCAATCCGACTATTCATCGTTCGTCTGTAAATGTCTACATTTGAGGTATATTGTTTTCCCGTAGAATCTAAGCTAAACCTTAGTTGATTGGTATTTAAAGCCTTATACGGATGCGTTAAGGACTGCTCAGAAAAATCGCTCTTATTACTTTCGGTTAAATCTATATTCAAAATATATTCGTCAAAAGAAGTTTTTACGAAAGGCTTGCTTTGTCTTTGCCTGTAGTTGGTTTGCCTTATTTCGTCATAATAATTGCCTTCGTACAAAATCAAAGAAATTAAATTAGGATTGTCTCCTCCTTTAAGCAAACCAGATTTGGATTTGATTACTGTTCGGTTTCCGCCACGATTAGGATCTTTTTTATGAATGATTATATCCTTCAATATTTCGCTGTTTTCACCTTCCTTTTTGGCTACTTTTATAACGATATCTCCAAAATCACTGAATTTATTCTCAGAAATGGCCATCGCAGGTTTCGTTTGTTTGATATTTGCTCTTAAATTGATGGCTTTAAACTCTGACCAAGGAATGACCGTGTTGGCAAATTGGTATGTCGTATACCCTAAAATAACAATAAATATAATCAAACTGCCCATCGCGCGTTGCAAAGAAATCCCAGCAGACTTCATTGCCGCAAATTCATAATTCTCTGAAAAATTACCAAAAGTCATAATTGAGGTGACAAGTATGGTAAGCGGTAAAATCAAAGGGACAAGACTCGGAAGAATGTAAAAAATAAATTTGGCAATAATGACTAGGTCAAGCTCTTTTCCTGCCAAGTCTTTGATAAATTGCCAAACAATGTAAAGCATAAAAATCAGTATTAAAATAAGGAATACTGATATAAATGTCTTTAAAAAAGAAGTAAGTATGTATCTATCTAGGGTTTTTAATCGCATTAATCCTGTTCGTCAAAATAATAGTCTAGATATTTATTTTTATCAAATTTGAATAAATTTTCAGAAAGTGGTTGGTCTGTTTTAAAGCTATAAATTTTTATCTCAGTTCGTGTGCCATTGTTCATGGTATAGATGACATTACTGATGTTTTTGGTGTATTTATCAGTGCCTAATAATACATTTTTGTAATCTGCTTTGGAGTCAATTGGTATTAATTTGATGTATTGTATAATTCTTCCATTTTGGTTTTGTTCGATATCCCATTTGTAGTTATAGCCTTCTTCAAAAAAAGTAAGCATTTTGGAAGGTGAAATGGTATTATCATCTTCGTCCACATTAGAAATCTTCACTTCTTCATCTGTGTTATTTATGGTGTAAAGCTTATTGCCATCGTGAATAATTATGTTGCCATCCAATTCCATTCTATACATTTCGCCATATATGTAAACTTCGCCATTAGTTTCTTCGCTTGTATTCGTTGCTTGATTTTCTAAATTGTAAGAAAATTTTACACTAATGTTCTCGTAATCTTTTATCTGTTGTAAAACTTGATTTATCAATTTTTCAGCTTTTGGTTCACTTTGAGAAAAAGACACTGAAATGGTAAAATAAGCAATAAATAAAAATAATATGTTTTTCATTTTGTGTGTTCTATAATTTTGCAAAAATACAAGTATCAAATTTGATACCATTCCAATTATTCATTTTTTAATAATTCTTCTAAGGAATTTAAGTCAGGAATTAATACTTGTCTTGCTTTACTGCCTTCAAAAGGTCCTACAATGCCGGCGGCTTCAAGTTGGTCGATGATACGTCCTGCGCGGTTGTACCCCAGTTTTAATTTTCGTTGAAGCAAAGATGCAGAGCCTTGTTGAGCAGTCACAATAACTTCTGCAGCCTCTCTAAACAATTTATCCCGGTCTTCTTTGCTGTCTTCTAGCATCGAGTTTGAAGCTTCGCCTATATATTCTGGCAAAATATAAGCCTCAGGGTAAGCCCGTTGGGAACCTATGTATTCTGTAATTCGTTCTATTTCAGGCGTATCGACAAAGGCACATTGAATCCTTATGATCTCGTTGCCTTGTGTAAATAACATATCACCACGGCCAATAAGTTGGTTTGCGCCTCCTGCATCCAATATCGTTCTGGAATCGATTTTTGAGGTTACTCGAAATGCAATTCTTGCCGGAAAATTGGCCTTAATCATACCCGTAATGACATTTACAGATGGACGCTGTGTGGCGATAACAAGATGAATTCCAATGGCTCTAGCAAGTTGGGCTAATCGGGCGATTGGTGTTTCGACTTCTTTTCCAGCGGTCATCAGAAGATCTGCAAATTCGTCGACAACCAAGATGACATAAGGCAAAAAACGATGGCCGTTTTCTGGGTTTAATCGACGTGCTTTGAACTTTGCATTGTATTCCTTTATGTTTCTGACCATCGCCTTTTTAAGCAAATTATAACGGTCATCCATCTCGATACATAAGGAGTTCAACGTATTAATTACCTTAGTATTATCGGTAATAATGGCCTCTTCGCTATCGGGAAGTTTGGCTAAATAGTGTCTTTCAATTTTGTTAAACAATGTAAGTTCTACCTTTTTCGGATCTACAAGAACAAACTTTACCTCGGCAGGATGCTTTTGATAGAGTAAGGATGTAAGAATGACATTTAAACCTACTGATTTCCCTTGACCCGTTGCTCCAGCCATTAATAAGTGTGGCATTTTAGCCAAATCCACCACAAAAGTTTCATTGGATATCGTTTTCCCAAAAGCGATTGGTAGCGCCATCTCTGCGTTCTGGAATTTTGAAGAAGAAGCCACAGATTTCATCGAAACGACAGAAGGTTTCTGGTTTGGCACTTCTATACCGATGGTTCCTTTTCCTGGTATTGGCGCAATTATCCGAATGCCTAAAGCTGAAAGAGATAAAGCAATGTCGTCTTCTAAATTTTTAATTTTTGAAATCCTTATGCCTGCTTCTGGGATAATTTCATAAAGGGTAACTGTTGGACCTATCGTTGCTTTGATATGTGCAATTCCAATTTTGTAGTTGTTTAAGGTTTCAACAATTGTGTTTTTGTTTTGCTCAAGTTCTTTTTCATCAATTGTTATGCTGGAACCGTTTGAATATTCCTTGAGTAAATCCAGCTTCGGAAACTGAAAATTTTGAAGCTCCAAAGTCGGATCAAATTCACCAAAATTTTCAACAATTTTATTCGATTTCTCTTCGACCTCATCCACGTCTTCAACCACTGTTTCAACCTCCATTTTTAAATCGCCTTCGAGAACAATTTTCTCTGTTTGTTCTTTTTCAGTTGGTTTTTCCTTTTTGATAAAATTGTCTAAAACAAAACTGTTCTCCTTTTTATCCTCTTTAATTTCATTGTTAGATTTTTCTTCTTTTATAGGTGTGTGTACAACTTCTTCTTCAACAGTTTTTTCCTGTTGCAAACGATTTGGCTTTGTTGGTTTTAAATCATTCAATTCCTTTTTGATAGAATTAAATTTAAACCATTTCTTAAAATGCTCTGGTGTAATCCCCAGTCTAACAACCAGATAAATGATGACCAATAATAGAATGATGAGAAATGTTCCCACACCACCAATGTAATCTGTAATTAAATCATTGAGTTCGTACCCCAAAACACCTCCAAGAATTGGATTGGATTCAGCAAAAAAACCTAATCCTAAACTCAAAACTATCATGACATAAATGCCCCAAAACCATTTGTTTAATAGGTTTAATTTTTTAAAGTCAATAAAAAAATTTAAGCCACTTAAAAAGAGCAAAAAAGGTAGACTCAGGCTAGCCAAACCAATACCATTATAGATAAAAAAATGGCCTAATATAGCTCCTAATTTACCCAATAGATTTTTGGATGGAACGTCCCTATCAAAAAGCACATTAAGCGTACTTTGATCGTCTTTCCATGTCCAGACGTAAGACAAAAAAGAGAGGAGCAATGCCAAAGCTATCACAACAATAACACTGCCAAAAATAAGCTTCTGTCTTGGGCTTAACGCCAGAAACTTAGTTTTCGATTTAGATGTACGATTGGTTCGTTTTTGTTTGGCCATAAACGGTATTAAAACTTTCAAAATTACAAAACAAAGTCATTCCAAAAACATAAACGTCGAATTAGACATAAAATTGAATGAATTTAGTTCACAATTTTTAACAAACATTAAAAATCCGTTTATTGGATTATGGTCGGGTTTTCCTAGTGCTTTCAGTATATTTGCAACAAATTTTTTGAATGGCAAATATCGAAAATAAACCCTTTATCCTAAGGCTTATTGAAACTCTAAAATCTGTGTTGTTTTCAACAAAATTAATGGCAACGCTATTTGTCATTTTTGCCATTGCTATGGCTGTTGGCACTTTTGTAGAAAATTCATTTACCACACTTACGGCACAAGAATTAATTTATAACGCGTGGTGGTTCGAAGTAATTTTAGCATTTTTTGTGATTAACTTTGTTGGTAATATATTCAAATTTAATCTTTTACGAAAAGAAAAACTCACAACTCTTGTATTTCACTTATCATTTATTTTGATATTAATGGGTGCTTTTGTTACGAGGTATTTTGGTTTCGAAGGCATTATGCCCATCAGAGAAGGCGAAGTTGAAAACACCATGTTGTCACGAGAAGTGTTTCTCACAACGTATATCGATGGCAGCATCGATGGTACGCCAAGAAGAAGGTCGCAAAATTTCCCTTTGGTTCTTTCGGACGGTTTAAATAACAACAGAACGATAGAAACAGATTATAATGGCATACCCGTCACTTTTGAAGTGGTAGATTTTATACCAGATGCAGAAAAAGGATTGATCGAATCGCCAGACGGTGTTAAGCATTTAAAGCTAGTAGAATCCAGTACAGGACAAAGACAAGAACACTACCTTAAAATAGGAGAAGTATCCAATATTGGCAATACGCTATTTGCCTACAACCTTTACACAGAAGGCGCTATAAATATTACGGAGGACGAAAACGGCGATTTTACCATACAAAGTCCTTTCGAAGGCCAAGTGATGAGAATGGCAGATCGGGAACAATTTAGCCTAACAAAAGATTCTGTACAAGAGTTTCTATTTAGGTCTTTATATACTGTTGGCGAAATTCAATTTGTATTTCCTAATTACCCTATTCTTGGCAAAGAAGGTATCGTAAAAACCAAAATTCAGAATAAAGATCAACCAGATGGCGTCGTACTAAAAGTCACAGCGCAAGGCCAGACAGATACATTAAATTTAATTGGAAGTCGAGGAATGCTTGAACCCATGGAACAAACAAAAGTCGGGGATTTTGATATTAGCGCAAGGTACGGAAGTAAGATTCTAGAATTGCCATTTGCCATAAAATTGAATGATTTTATAGCTGAAAAACATCCTGGAACAGAGGATAGAGAAACACCAAGTTACAAATCGTTTATGAGCAAAGTTATGGTAGTAGATGGTAGTAATACGTTTGATTATGATATTTATATGAATCATGTATTGGACCATGAAGGGTATCGATTTTTCCAAGCTTCTTTTGACAAAGACGAAGGCGGAACTGTTCTATCCGTCAATCATGACTTTTGGGGCACATGGATTACATACATCGGTTATTTCTTACTATACCTCGGGATGATGTTGATTTTAGTGGACAAAGGTTCTCGATTTGGAGCATTGAGAAAGCAACTTGAAAAGGTGAAAAAGAAAAAGGCAAAGCTGGCAACAGTTGTTTTAGTGTTTTTGTCAACATCGGTATTTGCTCAAAATGGAAGTTCAGAAAATGGAACTCAGCAGGATAATGACAATCCTCTACAAATGGCAATTGCAAGATTCGATTCGATTATTTTAGCAAATGCTGTAGACAAAGCACATGCCGATAAATTTGGTAAACTTGTTATTCAAGATGACGGTGGTAGAATGAAGCCTATCAATTCCTTTTCATCTGAATTATTACGTAAACTTAGTCATAAAAACACTTATAAAAATTTGACTTCGGAACAGGCCTTATTGTCTATGATCGAAAACCCTGTTGCGTGGTATACCGCTCCGTTGATTTATTTAAAATCCCGAAACGATAGCTTGCATAATGTTTTGGGCATAGAAAAAGGTGCGAAATATGCATCGCTCACCAACTTTTTTAATCCTGATGGTTCCTATAAATTAAGTCCGTTTTTAGAAGATGCCTATAGAGCTCAAGTCAGAAATCAGTTTCAAAAGGATTATGTTGAAGCCGATCAACGGGTGAATTTGTTCTACGATGTCCTTCAAGGTGAACTCTTTAAGATTTTTCCTATTGTCGATCATCCTAATAATAAGTGGGTATCAAGTAGAGAAGCAGTAAGAGAAAATTATTTTACTGGCATGGATTCTGTTTACACTTTGCAGATTTTACCTATCTACATGCAACGCTTAAGAGAAGCGAGAGAAACAGGAGGCTATGTGAAAGCAGACGAAGTTCTTGAAGGCATGAAAAACTTTCAAAAGAAATTCGGCTCGGAAGTCATGCTTTCTGATAACGAAGTCGATGTTGAAGTAAGCTACAATAAGATTGACATCTTTAATAGACTCTACAAGTACTATCTTTTGGCTGGTGCAATTATGATCATTGTTGTATTGTACCGCATTTTTAGGCCCAACAAGCTTAACAAAGGCATTATTACATTTATGAAAATTACGCTGCTACTCTTGTGGATTTCCCATACTTTAGGATTGGTGGCAAGATGGTATATTTCTGGTCATGCCCCTTGGAGTGATGCTTATGAAAGTATGTTGTACGTCTCATGGTCTACGATGTTTTTTGGTTTAGCCTTTGGCAGAAAAAGTGATTTAACCATGGGTTCTACGGCCTTTGTAACTTCTATCATTTTATGGGTTGCTCATCTTAATTGGCTGGATCCAACCATTGCCAACCTTCAACCAGTGCTAGATTCTTATTGGTTAATGATTCATGTTGCTGTTATCGTAGCCAGTTATGGACCTTTCACTTTAAGTATGATCATTGGTTTACTTGCCCTAATTTTGATGATAATTACTACAAAAAAGAATAAGACCAAAATAGACTTGAACATAAAGGAATTGACAATTATAAATGAAATTTCTCTAACGGTTGGTTTAGTGATGCTTACCATAGGCAACTTTTTGGGTGGGCAATGGGCTAACGAAAGTTGGGGACGATACTGGGGATGGGATCCAAAAGAAACTTGGGCACTCATCAGCATTATCGTTTATGCCTTTGTAATTCATATGAGATTTGTTCCTGGATTAAGAGGGCGATTTGCATTTAACTGGGCAGCGGTTTTTGCTTTTTCTTCTATTTTAATGACTTATTTTGGAGTAAATTTTTATTTAACAGGATTACATTCTTATGCCAGTGGTGATCAAATTATCAGTTATCAATTTATTGTAATTTCATTTGCGCTTTGGTTAATCTTAGGTTTCTTTGCAAGACGCAACTACAAAACATACTATTCTAAATAAAACACCATGATAAAATCTATTTTAAAATCCATTTCAGTCATTAGCTTAATGCTTATTCTTTCTTGCGGACATAAAACCGATGTCGTAGAATCTGGAACTTACGAAGGCACAATTATTAAAGTTGTAGCCGATGAAGTTGAAATCTATGTAAAAACAGCCGATGACAAAGTTTTAGAGCTTTATTTTACAGAGACCACAAAACTGACTCAAAACGGCGAAGTAGTTCCGTTTGAAACGTTAGAAAAAGACCAAACCGTTGAAGTTGAAGTCGAAAAAGTAGGAAAAAGACTTGATCCCATATCTGTTTCTATAAAATAAACAAGATTGGAAATATCTACTTGGCATCCGCTCACGGTTCATTTTCCGATTGCATTTCTAAGTTTGTCAAGCCTATTAGGCATTTTTCTTATTATTAAACCTTTTAAAGCCCTAAACTATTTCAATTTAGGGCTTTTGATTTTAGGGATTTTAGGTTTGCTTTTGTCCATTTACACTGGCAATAATGATGAAGGAAAAGTGGCGAGGGTGATTTGTGACCCTACACAATTGAAAACACATCAGAATTTCGGGTATTATACCTTGTACCTTTATTTAGCATTTCTAGCAAGCAGTTTGTTACTCCTAAGATTTAAAACAGGAATCCTAAAAACAATCCTTTTGGTTTTGCTAGTATTTACAAGCATTACAGGACTTTCATCTCTAATTTATGTCGGACATTTGGGAGCTTCTGTGGTTTACAATCAAGCAGGTGGTGTCTCAGTGCCGGATGAAGACTGTAGTAATTTCTGATTAGTGTCTGCTGAAAAACAGATATTTATATATTTTATAACGGATGGCAAGTTTCAACAAACGAATAAGTGCAAGGTTTTTCAATAAAAATCAGAATATATTCTTACACCAGTTTAATTACGTTCCTTAGATTTATATGTCTTACTAAGAATTATTAATCACCAAGTTCTAAACTTGATTTATGTTAGCCTGTCACATGCCATCTTCTTCGTTGCCTTCGACTTGAAGTATTGTAATACATCTGCGTCTTGTCGCCTTGAATCTGGCATACGACAGCCTTTTTCAACAGACCCTAATTAATCTTCATCTTTCTCAAAAATATTAACCTCCTTATTATTAACCTTCCAAGTACCTTCATTGACATCAAGAACATAAGACTTGGATACTTGCTTTTCATTTTCTTCGACAAACGACATGAGGGCTCCGAGTCGCGTCATGTCCATATACAATGTATCATTGATTGGCAGTAATTCCACTTTGGCGAGATTGACATTTTCGTCTAGTCTTTTGTAGTAAAATTTACCATTCTCGACCCAAAAGTTTCTTGGTCCATAAGTACCCGAATGCTTATTTAAATTTGAATTAATTCTTATCGTATCATTATTCAATTTGAAATCGATATGACCAATCATATTGTCTATAAAAAAATGACGAGGATTGTCAACTTTAGACAAGGTATATAATTCTTTGGCTTTTTGATACTCTTTAGCCATGAATGCTTTTTCTGCATTTATAAGATTCTCATCCATCTTCCAGAAAAATACTTGACTTGTGCTATTCCCATAAAATACGGTTTTGCTAATTCCATACACCTTTTCGGACTGGTCTCTCTCCAACTTTGCATACGAGGTGTAATTTTCTATAAATCCATTGGCAATCGCATCTTGACCAGCAGGAAGATAGGCCTTCATTGCCAAGTTTTTGACATACTCGATGAGTCTACCATTCTCTAACCAAAATTCAAGGGTTTGTTCGTTTATAGCAGAACGGTAAAGACCCTTAAAACGTGATAAGTCTATATCCTTTAAAGATTTATCCTCTAAAAACTTGAAAATAGAATCATAAGCCTGAAGCCTGTTCTTGTTCCCGGTATAGGAGAGTTTATATTCATTAAAAATACGCTTGGCTTCCTCTACGTTATTGTTGTGCACTAATGGTTCTATTTTTAAATATTTTATAAATGGATCAATAATTTCGAACGAACTAAGTGCTGTAAGAAGTTGATCCTCTTGACCAACCACCAATGCCGAAATAGACAAGTTGTTCCCGTTATAGGAACTTCTATTGTTATCAAATAATTCTTGAGTGGCTTCAAAATAAGCCTGTGTATTTTTGGTTTCTCCATAAATTGAAAACAAGACCTCATTATAAAACCTATTGTTCGGATCTACCTCAAGTTGAAGTTTAACTTGTTTTTCTGCTTCTTCATAATTACCATAAGCCAAATTTTGTTGAATTAGTACCTCTAGTTGCTTTTGTAGTGGCAATTTGGATTTTATAGCAAATGCTCTATCAATGATATCCTGAGCTTCTAATTGACCTCTATTTTGTTTCATTATCTCCTTTGCCTCTTGAAGGTAAGCTAATGCAAATTTGTCATCAAGGGCTATGGCTCTATCATAATCCCGTCTTGCAAAAGCTTTTAGAGCTTCAATAGAGTTTGTGATGTGCTCATTTACAGGAAGATCTATATAGGAAATATTCGCTTTTTTGTCCATTTCTGTAGCGATAAATACACTGATGTCGTCTATCATATTAAAAAGATTTTTCCCTATAAACTCCTTTTCCGCAAGGATTTTGGCATTTGATGCTTTTCTAATATAGGTTTTAAAATGAAATTGCTCATCAACAACCTCAAAGTTGCCATCGACATACTTTTCATAAAACAAAGAGGCATCTCTAATTTTTTCAGTCGTGGACGTTCTGTAACTATAATCTGGACTCAAATTTTTGTTTTGAAGCAAATCTTCAAATAAAATTCGTCCCATGCTATACTGCAACCATTTAAAAAGACTGTCTTTTTCTTGTAGTTGCTTAAAATTGTATATAGGAAAACCAACACGAAACTCTTCTTTGGTGAAGGTTTTTGTTTCTATATTGCCTAAGGAATTTTCGAACGTCACCTTTTTTGTTGTAGCACCTAAATCAGAATTGCCAAAAACAAAATACAATATTACTGCAAGCAAGATGATGTTCATAGGAATAAGAATCTTTTCTCTTACTTTTACTATGCCTTTATGAATACGTTCTCTATGAAAAAGATAGATGAGAAGAGATGGTATAATACCAATGAAAGTCCACAATAGTAAGTCCACCCAATTTGGAGACAAATTATACCGATTAAGTATCCAGTCAAAAAATTGCAAAAATGTCCATGCAGCAACCAAATAGGCGGCTAGAAATTGAAAGGTTTTTATCCATTTCTCTTTTGTACTTCTATCTGACATGTATCGGTTTTATCATTTCTATTTTTTAAAAGTAGTTAATGAATGCAAAATAAGCAACATAAATTGGTTGAAGATAATAAATTTAGAATTTTAGTCTTATATCCTTAATTTTGAAAACCTAAATTTCTTTCATGTATTTTAAAGCTAAAACCATCTGGGTTACTGGCGCTTCAAGCGGTATTGGCAAAGCCATTGCCTTTGAATTGTCTCGACAACACTGCAATCTCATTCTATCTTCTAGAAATATTGAAAAATTAAAGCATGTAAAACAACAATGTTCTAAAACGGCCAACATTAAAATTGTAAAAATTGACCTTGAGGACTATAAATCTGCTCCAAGTGTTGTTGAAGAAGCAGTAGCCTGTTTTGGCAAAATAGACCTGTTAATAAACAATGCTGGAATTAGCCAACGGTCTTTAATCGCCGAAACTTCCATTGAAGTTGATAAGAAACTAATAGATGTAAATTACATTGGAACTGTGGCTTTGACCAAAGCACTTCTGCCCTACTTTGTCCAGCAACAATCTGGGCATTATGTAACGGTTACGAGTTTAATGGGCAAATTCGGTTCACCCTTTCGCTCTGGGTATTGCGGTGCAAAACATGCGCTTCATGGTTTTTTTGATGTATTACGCATGGAACATGAAAAGGACAACATCAAGGTTACCATGATTTGTCCAGGATTTGTAAATACAAATGTGTCTCGAAATGCGCTAATTGGCGATGGAACGTCCTTAAATGAGCAAGATACAGCAACAGAAAATGGACTGTCTCCAGAACTATTTGCAAAAAAAATGTTGAAAGCAGTGAGCAAAGGCAAATTTGAAGCCTATATTGGACAAAAAGAAGTCATGGGCATTTTCTTAAAACGCTTCTTTCCTAAATTATTACATAAGGTCGTTCTAAAAAGCGATGTCCGATAGAACAATTTAGTATTGCGATTTTTAATTTATAGTTTTCATAGTCCATAGTTTAGACTAACAAACAAGTTGTGCTCAATACATATAAATGCGAATCGCCTTCAATTTGATTGTTTTTTAGTTGTTAAAAATGAATGGAATTATCAATATTAGGCTATAGTTTATAATTCACTTCGTTTCAAATCTATTTTATCGAAAAGCGTTCAAACTAACCTTCTTTAATACATTCAACCAAGTTTGAGGCCTTCTCAAAAAGTACAATTTTCTTTTGAACTACTTTGTTTGGCTTAGGGATTGAGGCTTTGTTGGAGCTCTTTTTAGGCTGATAAGCCTGAAAAAGCGACTGCCGAAAGCCCGACCCCGATAAGGCCAAAGCCTTATCGGGGTAAGCCCCAAATTCTTATACCTTTACAACGATACTTTCTTTAAGTGTTGTACTGTAACTTTTAGACAAATGCTCTTGTTTCATTTTCCATACACGCCCTAAATCTTGACTTCCAAATTTTACTTTATGCCGACCTACGGTCTGATTGAGTTGGTCTATATGTTGCATTAAACGCTCATGTTTAGGATTTTTCTTGGAAAATAAGCTTAACTGTTGTTGGTTTTCTGGACTTAACTCCATGACAATAACGCCGGCTTTCTTGTAGTGATATTCTGGCCTGTAAAGTTTATCGAGGCCGATAATGGCATATTTTACCAAATTTATGCTCGAGTTTGTGGGGTATTCGGTTTTTACAACTGTGCTGCAATGGTACTGTGGTAAATCTGGTCTAAATTTATTAGTTCTTAAAAACACGTGAATGAGTTGTGAGTTGCTCTGTTGTTTTCGCAATTTTTCGCCACAGCTGATGGCAAAACTACTGATGCGCTCGCGTACAATGTTGTAATCGTTGGATTGATGGTCGAATGTACGTGTGGTGGCGATGGCTTTTTTGGCTTCCATTTCATCCAATGTCAAGGTAGGATGGCCTTCAAGTTCCTTTTTTAACCTAAGTCCTACAACACTCATATGCTTGCGCACCCATTCGTCTGGCAGTTGCGTAAAGTCGTATGCTTTGAAGACCGCTTGCGCCTTTAAGCGTTTGGCGTGTTGCCGACCAATGCCCCAAACCGCATCGATATCCATCCATTTCAAAGCTTTAAGGCGTTGTTCTTCGGTTTGCATAACGTAAACGCCTTGCGTTCTATCTGCAAATTTTTTAGCGATTTTGTTGGCAATTTTGCTTAAGCCTTTTGTCGGTGCCACGCCAATGCTCACTGGAATACCCGTATGCCTCTCTACAGTCGCTTTTATCCGACGGGCATAAGCCTCCAAATTGAAATGGCTCTGAAATCCTTGAAATTGCAAAAAAGCTTCGTCGATGCTGTACACTTCGATGTCTGGCGTAAACGCTGATAAGGTGTTCATCACGCGGTTGCTCATGTCGCCATAAAGCGCATAATTGGAAGAAAACACGTGTATGTTGTTCTGCTTAATCACAGAATGGTATTTAAATGATGGCGCCCCCATGGGGACAAATGGCTTTGCTTCATTGCTTCGTGCAATTACACAGCCGTCGTTGTTGGACAATACCACAATAGGCTTATCTCTCAAAGAAGGATTAAAAACCCTTTCGCATGAGGCGTAAAAATTGTTACAATCAACGAGAGCAAACATGTTTTAGTTGTTAGTTGTTAGCTGGTAGTAGGTAGTCGTTAGTGGGTAGTGTTTAGTAGTTGAGCTCTCATGAATTTAGTTGACAAATTTTGCTAAATGCTAATGACTAATGACTAATTACTAAACACTACATCCTCTTAATCACTGAAGTCACAATTCCCCAAATGACAAAATCATTTTCTGCAGTAACCTTTAAAGGTTTGTACTTATTATTTTCAGGCATGAGATAGATGGCATCGGCTTCTATCTTGATGCGTTTCACGGTAAATTCCCCATCTACAAAACACACGGCAATTTTGCCATCTCTAGGTTCGAGCGATTTGTCAATGACCAATAAATCGCCATCGTCCAAACCTGCGCCAATCATACTGTAGCCACTTACCCGTCCATAAAACGTAGCATAAGGATGCTTGATCAATTCTTTGTTCAAGTCTATGCTTAAGTCCAGAAAATCATCAGCTGGACTGGGAAAACCGGCACTGATTCCTTGTTGCGCCATGGGCAACTTAAACTTGGTACGACAAACTGGTGTGTATAGGGTTATGGGAGAAAGTAATAAATCCATGTGTTTTTTTGTTACAAAATTAGGAATATTTCCTTTTGAATGGAATAATTCCTATTATTGTTTTGAGTTAAATTTAAAACACCTTAAATACCGCTTATTAGCACAAATGCTCATAGGT
>JAUIFC010000249.1 GCA_030429455.1 Bacteroidia bacterium
TACCATGCATTGGATTTGCGCCAGGTGCAAATGGAATTCCCATTGGTCTGCCATCTGGTGTTGCTCCTGTTTTTTTACCATAAACCACATTAGATGTGATGGTTAATACAGATAAAGAAGGCTCTGCATTTTTGTAAACTTTGTATTGCTTCAACTCATGGTTGAAATCGGCTACAGCCTGAGCAGCAAGTGCATCTACTCTATCGTCGTCATTTCCATATTTAGGAAATTCACCTTCAATTTTAAAATCTACGGTTAATCCTTCTTCATTTCGAATAGGTTTTACTTTAGCATATTTAATGGCTGAAAGCGAATCGGCTACAATAGATAATCCTGCTATACCATAAGCAATATTGATATGTGGATTGGTGTCGATCAATGCCATCTGAGCTTTTTCGTAGTAATACTTGTCATGCATGTAATGAATGATGTTCATACTATCGCTGTACACACGGGCAATTTCCTGCATCGCGATTTTGAAGTTGGTCATTACTGTGTCGTAATCCAAGTATTCTTCCTTGTATTCTGGAACACCTTCGAAAATTTGAGTTCCTGTTAACTCACAACGGCCACCATTTATAGCCAATAACAATGTTTTAGCCAAATTGGTTCTTGCTCCAAAGAATTGAATCGATTTTCCTAAATCCTGATGAGATACACAACAAGCGATGCCATAATCGTCGGAACCACGGCTTTTTCGCATAAGTGTGTCATTTTCAAACTGAATTGAAGACGTTTCTATCGCCACTTTTGAACAGAAATTTTTGAAATTTTCAGGTAAATTATCTGACCATAACACCGTCATATTTGGCTCTGGTGATGGGCCAAGGTTGTATAGCGTATTTAAGAATCTATAAGACGTTTTAGTCACTTTTGTTCTTCCATCGCTAAACATACCACCTATGGCTTCTGTTACCCATGTTGGGTCGCCAGCGAATATTTCGTCATAAGCTTTCATTCTTAAATGGCGCACCATGCGTAATTTCATGACAAACTGATCGATGTATTCCTGTGCTTCAGCTTCGTTTATTTTCCCTTCACGTAGGTCATTTTCGATATAAATGTCAAGGAAAGTCGATACATTACCCAAAGACATTGCAGCGCCATCTTGTTCTTTGACAGCTGCCAAATAAGCCATGTACGTCCATTGTACCGCTTCGCGTGCATTCTCTGCTGGGCGAGACAATTCCAAACCATACTTTGCCCCTAAACTGATCATCGCTCTAAGTGCTTTGATTTGTTCAGATACTTCCTCACGAAGGCGAATGACCTCGTCGCGCATAGGGCCTTGAATGGCTTCTAGATCGTTTTTCTTTTGTTCGATCAAAAAGTTAATCCCATATAAAGCTACTCTTCTGTAATCGCCAATGATTCGACCTCTTGCATAGTTGTCTGGAAGACCTGTCAGGATACCTAATGATCTGTATTTCTTGATCTCTTTGTTATACGCATCGAAAACACCATCGTTATGTGTTTTGACGTAATTTTCGAATAACTCTGTCAATTTAGGATTTGCTTCAAGACCATGTTCGGACAAGGCTTTTTGAACCACTTTAAACCCACCAAAAGGTTTCATGGCGCGTTTGAGCAATTCGTCTGTTTGCAAACCTACAATGACTTCGTTGTCTTTGTCGATGTAACCAGGTCCAAAGGCATCGACTGTAGAGATCACATCGGTATCTATACTGCGTACGCCGTCGTTTTCACGTTCCTCCTGCATGGCTGCTTTACAGGTTTCCCACAACTTTTCAGTTCGTTCTGTTGGGCCTTGTAAAAATTGAGCATCACCTAAATAAGGCGTTATATTCTTTATCACAAAATCTCTAACGTTAACAGATTTTGTCCAATTGCCACCAATGAATGTTTTTACTTCCATGATTATTTTGATTTTCTTTCTTTAAAAAATTTTGGAGTATAAAAGTAAGGCAGTCATCCCGTTATTTACATGACAATTATCAGGTTTCAAGTCATTGTATATAATTGTTTTACAGGGAATTTATACTAAATCGTTATAGTTTACGCTACTGCGTCTTAAAGTGAACTTTTGCTGAAAAATTTGAATACAAGGAATTTGGATTGGAATAACTTTTACAAGGCATTAAAGTTTTAAACCAATACGCGTTTTGAATAAATGCAGTCTTTCGTGGCTTAGTTTATTTTTCTCAATCGTCCTAAAATGGACTTGTCCTTTATTGTCCAAAGGTTATTTTTAAAGGAAAGCTGATGTGTTCTTCTAGTTGTTGTTCCTGTATTTTGTTGAATGATTTCCACTTCAGAATCTGTCACTGTTGAAATGATAGCGATGTGTCCAAATTTGTTAAATACATGCCCATCATAGACGATGATATCTCCAACTTTTGGTTTGGATTTACTTGGGTTTTTGAATTGAAGTAAGTTTCTTGCTTTATTGACGGCCCCATCTTTTAAGCCTTTATGGATGAAATCTTTGGCATGGCCGTAGGAATTTGGCATTTTGTGGTTGTAATGCTTCAAATAATAGCGTTTTACAAATTCTACACATTGGTATTTTAAGCCTACATTATAACCATTTACTGTATTTCTGCCAGAAACATTGCTCATTTTGCCATTGTAATACACGTAAACACCGTTTAAGCTGTCTATTTTTTGACCTGTCTGATAGCTAGTGCTAAAGTTTATGATGTTATAATTCTTTAATACCAAAATAGTGCAAAATCCTAACAAGATGAATACTGCAAGAATTATGGTTCTTCTTTTCATCGGTTTTAAGAATTATTGATTATTGAATTTACTTTAGTAACTAACATTTCAAATTGATGGAATGCTCTAAAAAGTCCATTTACAAATGGGATTTCATTTTCAAACTCAAAAATAATAAAGCTGTGTTTGTCTCTCCATTCTCTTAATTGTTCGATTGAAGGATCACCAAATGCTATTAAAATCAGGTAGTCTTCCATAGCATCTTTAACTAAATGCTTGTTGCGTTTATACTCTGCATTAGGTCTAAAGTTTACATTGTCATCTTTATAGCAATAAAAGTAAATGGTTTGTAAGTCTTGTAATTCATCATCATTAGTTTTAAAAGCGTGACATAGCCGAATGTCCGTAATTTGGTTATTTTCTAGTTTAAAATAAAAGTCTAATGCTAAGTCGTTATTGCTAATAAACCTTAGAGATTCTTTATAATTACAGCAATCACATGTGCAAATACCATCTACCACTTGATTAAACTGGACCACTTCTGGATATTTACTTTTTAAAGTATTTGCAAGTGTTTCAAAAAAAATAGGTTTGGGTATGCCATAACAAGTAAAACCCTCTGGGAGCAAATCAATAGCTTTTTGAAAGTCTAATGCTTTTATGGCTTTTATGATTCGGTTTAGGGTGGTCATTGTTTGGTTATATATTTTAGTTCGTACTCTTATATTTAAAACGGAAAATCATCTGCTTCGTCATCAACTTCTAGGTCTATTTTTTCTGTAACAAAAGGAGGTATATTTTCATTATCGTTATTTTGAGCAGCCTCCAACTTTTCAATTTTCCAACCCACAATTGAATTGAAATATTTTGTCTCTCCATTTGGATTAACCCATTCCTTTCCTCTTATATTGTTTGAAATGTTGACCTCCTCACCAGCTTTATAGTTATCCAATAACGTTGTTTTATCCTGTAAAAACTCGATTGCAACATGTTGAGGATACTTCTCATCTGTTGTTAGGATAAGGTTTCGTTTTTTAAAGTTATTTTTAAATTCTTCTGTTTTTAATATTGCTTTAATTGTTCCTTTTAGTTCCATTGTATTTTTTAGTTTTTGTTAATTTCTGTAAGTTTTAATTCTTGTATTAGCTAAAATTTGGAGTCTTTACAGACTTTTAAGTTGTTATAATCATTTGCTAGTTTAGTAATATAGAAAAATATATACTCTCATATTTTATTCTTTGAATTTAAATTGTCCACATGATTTATTTGAGTATTTCTTATTAGCCTATGCTTATATAGTCAGATAAAGGATCTTCACCATCATACTCTATCATAGGGTCTATGATGATGACTGTTCCATCTTCTGTTGTTAGGGCATTACCTGTATGCATATCGCCGATGGTTACTTTATCTTCATTTTTCCACACATAATTGCCGGTTACAGAATCTTCAACTTTAAAACCCATAGCTGTTAAATAATCAAATATCTCTTGTTGAGTGGCATTTCTTGCATTTTTTACAAAGCTTTGTTTCAGTACCAAATTCAATACGTTACCTTCTTTTGTAAAACCAATTAAGGTGTAAGCT
>JAUIFC010000250.1 GCA_030429455.1 Bacteroidia bacterium
TCAATAAAACTCTTTTTCTCTTCACGTTTTATTTGGTTAACTTCAAAATTGGTTTTCAATAATTCTGTCAACGTTCCATCATTATCATTTAATACAGAGATTTCGATTTCAGGTGATTTTTCTGAAAATGCATACTTACTTCCGAAGTAAAAGGCTACCGAAACAATCAACATGACAAAAATGCCTTTTATCTCATTTTTGGGCTTGAAAAAACGACCAAACTCCCAACGTGTCACTGTGATAACTTGCTTAAAATAATTCATAATCAATTTGTTTTTACAAGGTTTAGATAGATGTCGTGCAATGATGGCTTATAGCTTGATATGTCAAAGTCGGAATTTATGACTGTCAAAGCAGACAATATGCTTTTCATGTCTTTGTGTTGATCGAAAGTTAATTTTGCTAAAGAATCGTCAACAACATCGATGTGAATGACATCCTTAATCGTGTTCAACGCTTCTTTGTCAAAACTCGATTTGAAGCGAAGTTCAATAACTTGATGGTTGCCATAGGTATCATAAATCCCAGATAATTCGCCGTTATACAAGGCTTTACCTTTGTTGATCAGAAAGATTTTATGCGCTGTTTTTTCGACCAATTGCATCTGATGTGCGCTCAATAATATGGTAGTTCCTTGTTTGTTGATTTCTTTGATAAAATCTATAAAGATTTCTTGATTCAAAGGGTCTAAACCAGAAAACGGTTCGTCAAGAATTGCAAATGCCGGTTTATGAAGAATCGAAGCTACAAATTGAATTTTTTGTTGATTCCCTTTTGACAGTACTTGCAATTTTTCTTTAGCTCTGTCTGCAAGACCCAATCTTTCCAGCCATTCCAAAGCAGATTTTTTTGCTGCTTTCTTGTCCATCCCTCGAATTGAAGCTAGGTAAACTAACGATTTTAAGATAGGAACATCAAGATAAAGTCCTCTTTCTTCTGGAAGATAACCTATTTGATTTGCTTGTGGCCATTGATTTACACGTCCATCAAGGTTCCATTCAATTTGACCCTTATCGGCTTTAATGATGTCCAGCAAGATTCTTAATGTTGTCGTTTTTCCTGCGCCATTTGGACCCAAAAATGCAAAGATGTCACCTTGTTCTACTGAAAATGAAATGTCATCCACTGCTGTAACGCTGGAAAAACTTTTGTGTATGGATTTTACATTTAAAACTCTGTTCTGCATACGTTTAGGTTTTGTCAAAGTTAACAATCTTTTCAATTAGTCTTGTAAACATATAATTTGTTTCAGTTTAAAACACTTGGGCTAAAATATTATTCAGTTTATTACAAAAACAGCTCAAATTATTCATGTTAAAAAAGTTCATCAGGAATTGATGTTAGGATAAATTCAAGCAGAAACTTAACGTGAAATCGATACCGAAAAGAACAATTTGTCAACAATTTAGAACTAACTTTTAAAATGCTTAGTAAAGTTTAGTTTGAATATTTTCCTTCAATGAACCATTGTATTTTAGATATATAGTAAAAAATAAAACATCCTAAAATAATTTAGTCTTCAGATTTTATTCTCCAGGTAAATCTAATGGTCAATCCTTCATTTTCTTTGGACTCAACAGAAATTTTACCAAAGTTTTTATCAATAATCCGCTTGACAATAGCAAGCCCTATACCGGTACTGTTTTTAGTTTGGTCTTTTGACTTAGCTTTATTGAAGATTTGAAACATTTTAGCGTGGTATTTTTCTGGAATACCAGGCCCATTATCTTGAACACCAAAAACATATTGATTGGTTTTTAAATCTTCTTTGGCACTTATATGAATGATTGTCTTGGCTTTATCATTGTATTTTACAGAATTACTCATCAAATTTTGAAACACGTGTTCGATTTCAATTTTGTTGGCGTAGATATTTAGATTTTCATCTGGAAGGATAATCTGAACCTTTTCTCCAAAATTAAGGTAGGTAATTAACTCATTCAAGAGATCATTTAGTTGAATATTTGAATATTGTTTGTCTTGCCTTGTAGCTTTGGAATAGTCTAGTAAGCCGTTTATGGAGGCATTCATTTTGTCGACGGAATTCTTTAAAAGGCCTAGGAAATTCTTTGTGCTTTCGTCCAATTTATTTTCCAATTCTTGCTCAAGAATATGTGTGATGGAATAAATGGAGGATAGCGGTGATTTTAAATCGTGAGAAACAATGTGATTAAAGTCGTCCAATTCTTTATTACTATGTTTAAGTTCCAAAACACTTTCTGAAAGACTTTGATTTACAGCTACTAATTCCTTTTTCTGAAGCAAAACCAGGTTGTTTGAAATTTCTAATCCTTTGAATGACGACGAAAATCGTTGCATGAGCAAAAATGAGATGCTGAGGAACAGTATAATGTCACCAAACTTTACATACACCAGAGTGCCTTGATCATCGTAGATGTAAGAAAATATCTGAATCGTAAATACTACAATGGCAGACAATAGACAAACCATAAGCAGTTTAGATATGGGTATTCCAGATTTTATGGCATTTATGGATACAATAACAACATAAATCATATTGGTGAGCAATAAAATTAAATATGGAACAATAAGTTGTGTAAAATGAGGTGCTGGTAAAACGATGGCTAAAAAACTAAAGGACAGAATTGAAATTAGAACAATTTTTTTATACCATTTATGTACAAATTGCGATAATATTTCTGCAAAAAAGAAACTTCCTCCAATGCCTAACAAATGTGCTGACAGGTATTCGGTTTTGGTAACAAATACCCAACTCAAACTATCAAAAAGCTGAGCCAAAGGTGCATAATTGTCATTTAACGTATGATATGCCATGGCTAAACTAAAAATTGCGAAATACAAAACAGCTCTATCCTTATTCCAAAACACAAAAAAGAAGACCAAAAATAAGACACCAATAAAACTTAAGCTGCCAATAAAAACCATGTCAATTCTGCTTTGCAAGGCCTGTTTGCCAATCATGTCCCAGGTTTTTCCCAGCAGAATGGACTCGTCTATTCCTCCTTTTTTGTTATAAAAATTAGAAACCTGAATGACAATCTCAAAATTGTTTTCTAAGCTGTTTAAAGGGATAACTTTAATAAACCGTCTGTGCAAAGTTGTTTCTCTTGTCATGCCAACTTCTCCAACTTCCATGGCCAATTTACCATTTATCCAAAGCTTGTAAGCTCCAATTATTCTTGGCACATACAACGACAGATTAGGGTAATCTTCTGGCACGGAAATCTTTTTTCTATAAGTAGCATATCCTAAAGATGGGAGATTTTCGTTTTTACTATTTTTAAACTTTCTCCAATCCTTGAGATGGACTTTACCAAAAAGAATGCCCTGATTAATTTGGTCTGGAAGTAACAACTGTTCCCAATAAAAATCCCAATTGGAATCGAGTTTCACACCTTCTTTCGTGTTGATTTCTTCTTTGGTAACATAGAGAGAATCGGATGAAATATGATTATGAGCTGAGCCATAAAAAAACCATAAAAATGAAAATAGAAAAAGGAGTATTCTAGAGCAATTCATTAATGTGGAGTGTTAAGTCGTTCTAAAATTAAGGATTATAACAAGAACAGCAAAACATGTCATTCAGTTTTTTAGGTTTAAGTAAGTTATGAAATGCCTAATAAGAGTGAATTTTTTAAGAAATAAGGCAGTGAATCTAGGTTAGCTAATACTATATCATGCAACGGAATAAAATCGAATTTTGGAACTTCTGAATACTTTCAGCCACAGTTTGCCACACAAGAAAAGGAAAATACTTCTCTATTGTTTCTGTTGAAAAGCATAAAAATAGATGGTTGATATCTTTTCAAATGAAAAAGATTTTTCTTCAAAACAGAATGACACATTTAAACTAAAGTGTTACTATTTAATCTTATGTCAATAATATATCGAACTACTTGTTATTGGAAAAGTTTAATCTGAAAGACACTATTCTAAGATGTACATTTAACCTTAGAAACTGATAGTCGCAATAAATGACAAAACCCTATGCGATATTGATAATGTCTTTCAATTTATCGACAGGAATTGGCTTGATCAGGTAATCTGTGACTATTCTATATTCTTTGGATTTTTCGATATCTGCTGTAAATATAGATGAGGATAACATGTATATTTTTGGTTTTTTTGGAAGAGAATCGTAAAACTCCGTATAGTCATCCAAAAACTGCCAACCGTCCATAATGGGCATGTTGATATCTAATAAAATAATGTCTGGGAGTTTGTCGCTTTCTGAATCAGCATTTTTTAGATAATTCAAAATT
>JAUIFC010000035.1 GCA_030429455.1 Bacteroidia bacterium
ATGGAAAGATATCATAATAGAAACCATCAAGGCATAAACGAAAAACCTATCAAAAAGTATAAAAATGTTGCTTAAAAATTCAACTAAGAATCAACAGATAATGGTCTAAACTAATCGAGGTATTTTAGTCTCAAGGCTTTACCATACTTAAATTTTTAAAAAATAGATAGATTTATTGAGTGAAAAAATGCTTAAACATTGGCAATATCTATTGTTTATTGAAGTCCTTGTATCAATATAAAACCATACTTCATTCTTTAATTGATAAAAAAATAGATTGTTAAGATCGAACGACCTTATTAAATTCCGACAATAACATTTGTTTAAATTAAAGTTGTGTAGATATAATAACTACTTCATCTTTTCTTAAAAGCAATTCTCAAATCATTAAGATTAATGAATAGAATTTAATTAATCTAAAACTATTTTAATGGTATATGAAAAATAGAAAGAACAAATTATATATAAATAAATTAAATTTATATTATTACAAATATATATATTCATAACTTTTGAGAATTCAGGATTAAGATTAATTTTATATTATTTTACTTATGTTAAATCAAAACCTTGTCTAAATAGACAACAACTTTATTTTGCTTAATTATTGAAAACACTAAAACCTAAACCATGAAGATAAAATCAAGAATGTTCAAAGACTTGTTACAAGGCACATATTTTAAACCCTTTTTATTTGTTTTGGCCTTTACGCTCTTATGCAGCCATAACCTATACATTAAGATGAGTCGTTATTTCTTAGAACCAAATCAGGAAACAACGTTGAGTTTGTATAACGGGACATTTGAGGAAAGTGAAAACGTGATAACTAGAGACCGAATTCTTGATGCCACTATCTTGGTAAATGACAATAAATTGAGCATCGATGAAAGCCAATGGACAGATAAAGACTCGACAATAACAGAATTTAGTTTTACACCTCTAGAACAAGGCACATATGTTTCTGGTATATCGACAAGGGCAAGGAATATAGAACTTACGGCAGAAAAATTTAATGATTACCTAAACCATGATGGGGTTTTAGACATGTTAGAACAACGTAAAGCGGATAATACTTTGACAGAAGACGCCGTAGAGAGTTACGAAAAACATGTAAAAGCCATTTACCAAGTGGGAGACCAAAAAACACAGGATTGGAAAACAGCATTAGGCTATCCGATTGAATTTGTTCCACAGGAAAATCCTTATGACAAATTTACTGGCGATAAGTTAGATGTTCAGCTGTTATTGGATGGTAAACCTCTTGCCAATCAACTTGTGTATACAGATTATGTAAAGGTTTTTCACAATCATGACCATGGAGATCATGCCCATGACCATGGACACGATCATTCTCATGACAATCATAGTCATGAACATAATGAAGACCATCACAATCATGACCACGATGACGAACACAGCCATGACCATGCTCACGATCACAAACATGATGGTAATGCGGACCATGCTCACGAGCATCCTCATGATCATGAAGGAGAAGTACATGCTCACGAACATCAGCACGATGGAAACCATCAACATTCTCAGGATACAAATTCAAATGAAACGGACACCCATTCACATTCACATGGCAAGCAATTACGAACAAATGCTCAAGGTATAGTGACAGTCGATTTTCCAGAAGATGGAGTGTATTACCTTCGAACCATTTACATGACTAAGGTCGCTGATAGCGATGAATTAACACACCAATCAAAATGGGCAACCCTAACTTTTGAAGTTACACATGATCATGAAGCTCATGCTCATAACGACCACGACCATGAAGAAGGTATTTCAACATGGGTCTTTGTTATAGGGAGTGTATTTGTCATAGGATTATTATTTTTATTATTTAGAAAAAAGAACTAATGATAAACCTAAGTTTTAGGAAGGCACTGTCTTTTAGCTTACTGTTATTTCCATTGCTTGCATTTGCACACGATGTCACTAGTGCAGATCACGAATTATTGCGTACAGGTGGATTATGGGCCTATATTCAGGTTGGTGCGACACATATGCTCACAGGATATGACCATTTGCTTTTTTTGGCAGGTGTAATTTTCTATTTAAAGGACTTTACTGATATTCTAAAATTCATTACGGTGTTTACGGTTGGTCATTGTGTCACCTTGGTTGGTGCAACATATTTAGGAATTACCGCAAATGAACATCTTGTAGATGCTATTATTGCTCTAAGTGTATTATACAAGGGCTTTGAGAATTTAGGTGGTTTTGTAAAATTGAAAGTACAATCGCCTAATTTGTTGTTTATGGTTGGGCTTTTTGGACTCATTCATGGTTTCGGATTATCCACTAAACTTCAATCTTTTAACATTGGCAGCGAGCAGTTTTTAGCCAAAATTTTATGTTTTAACCTTGGCGTGGAAGTAGGACAAGTTTTGGCGTTAATACCTATTGTATTTATCATATCGCTTTCGCGAAAGCATGAACAATTTAATGCATTTTACAAAGCTGTGAATTGGTATATCGTCATTGCTGGAATTGTATTATTTGTTTATCAGATATATGGATTTATGAATGGTCATTGATTGTTATATTCGAACAATCTATCTAAAAAAAGTACGGTTAATTCCTATTGAAGTAGTTGACTTTCTGTAATTTAATAACGTAAAATAGTCCTAATCCTATAAGAACAATAAACGATAGAAGAGAAACTTCTATACCAAATTTTGATCCGATTAAAAGTTCTGGGCCAATCAGTTTAGCTTGACTTAAAGTTGTAAATTCGCTTACGCCAGAAAGTGTAGTGCCAAAAGCGGGTTGCATGATATTCCATCCAAAATGAAAAGCAATTGGCAGCCATAAACGATTTGTATCGGCATACATTAACGCGACAACAATGCCTAAAAGTACACCTAATATCGCTGGAAGTATGCCTGTGTGATCATTCATGAAATGAGGCAATTGAAAAATAATTGAAGACATAAACAAGGCAACTACAGGTCCTTTCCATTCTTTAATCTTTCTAAAAACAAGACCTCTGAAAATTATTTCCTCAAGAATAGCAGCACCAATAATAAAAACAAAAGTAGGCAGGAAAGCATAAACACTTTCGAATTTTATAAACTGGTAATAGCCCAATAGGTATAATGTCAAAATAACGGATCCAATAGAACTTAAACCTAATACTAAGCCATGAAAAAGTTCTTTTGGGGCTTTTTTTAATTCAAATTCATAACACGTTCCTTTTTCTAAGTGTTTTACTAAAATCAAGTAAACACCGATCATGACAGCACCGCTTATCAATGCAGTAATCGTTTTGATAGGAATTTCTGAGGTAAACATTTGTTGTAGAATAGGTTTAGTTATCATTTCTTTCATTAATGCAACGCTTAGGATAATTGCAAGCGTACTTAATAAAATAACCACTACGGGATGTCTTAAACTATTTTGAAAACTATTTTGACTGGTTTTTATGGTATTCATTTTTTGAAATTTGTTTTCACTTTGACGTAAAGTTTTGGTTTTAGGTTACAGCAAAGTTCAATGTAGAAAATGTGGTTGCACATCACGCTATTGTAAAGAGTGTTGGAAATAATAGGAGTCCATAAAAAACAGTCGGAACCACATTAATAAGTAGTACGCTGATGCATGGTAGTAAGTTGACTCTATAAACCTATCATCCCTTGGGTTAAAGGCTACAAATAGGATGTATATAAGAATTATTTCAAACTTCTAAACACGTGTTTCTCAGCATATCCTCTTAGCTTCAATAAAAGTCAATGAGAAAAAGATGTGATTGAACATAAGGAATATTGATTAACTTTTTTGGGAAAGCAATCCTTTTATACTATTTGATAGAAACCTGATCTATCAAAAGAGAAAAATCCTCTTCTTTTTTATTGGCAATGAGAAACCTGACTTCTTCAATTTTTTCAAGATTAAAATTCGGCATATCTAATTCTCGACCTCTAAAACTTGGCTTAAACGTCGAAAGAGCAAGTTTGATAGTTTGCCATTTTCCAGTCGTTTGAAAGGTTGTGATATAGGAATGAGATTGACGATTGGATGCCTTTAATCTAAATTGATATGCTTTTCCATCCCCTTTGACTTTTAAAACAATAAATTTTTGACTTGGATTGACATCAATGGAGGTTCGAAGCATAACAGATGCAAAACCACCAAAGTTTTCTAAAGACACATGTCCTGAAAATAAACCTTTATGATCCGCTGTTAAGGTCAAACTACTTTCTGAAACTCCACCCATGACACCATCGTTTACGATTCGCCAATCACTTAGATTGGTACTTGAGTTAAATTGATAAATCACATTAAGTTGAAACACTATGTAAAATAATAGGCAATTAAAAACTAGCAAAATATTGACTTCAATTGAATATCAAAAATAATCCTCACAAATCTGAATGACATGTGAGGACTAAGTAAATTATTGAAATTTTAAATCTAATTCAATGGGGTTGGTAATTCTTTAAAACCCATGTTGTATAATGTAAATGCAAAAATATCGATTTGCTCTTGAATCACCATTGCCGTTGGCTTTCCAGCGCCATGACCTGCATCTGTTTCTATTCTGATCAGTGTAGGATTTGAGCCAGTTTGCTTGGCTTGTAATTCAGCTGCAAATTTAAAACTATGTGCAGGTACTACTCGGTCATCATGGTCTCCAGTAGTAACCATTGTAGCTGGATAGGCCGTATCTGCTTTAACGTTGTGAACAGGAGAATACCCGTTAATATATTCGAACATTTCTTTGCTCTCCTCAGATGTTCCATAGTCATAAGCCCAACCTGCTCCAGAAGTAAACGTATGATACCTCAACATGTCCAAAACTCCAACTGCTGGCAAAGCCACTTTCATCAAGTCAGGACGCTGTGTCATTGTTGCACCAACTAGCAGTCCGCCATTTGAACCTCCTCTGATAGCTAAATAGTCTGAAGACGTATAGTTTTCTTTTATCAGATATTCACCAGCTGCAATAAAATCGTCAAAAACATTTTGCTTTTGCATTTTGGTTCCTGCAATGTGCCATTCTTTTCCATACTCTCCACCACCTCTTAAATTGGCAACAGCATAAATACCACCTTGCTCTAACCAAACGGTATTAGCCGTGCTAAATCTAGGTGTTAATGAAATATTGAAACCTCCATAGCCGTAAAGGATAGTAGGGTTTTTCCCATCTAATTCCAAACCTTTTTTATGCGTGATGATCATAGGAACTTTTGTTCCATCTTTAGACGTATAGAATATTTGCTTGCTCTCATAATTCTCACTATCAAACTTGATAGACGAGGCTCTAAACAATTCTGAAGTTCCTGCTTCAATATTGTACTTGTAAGTCGATCCTGGAGTAACATAATTCGTAAAACTGAAATATAATTCTTTTTCATCCTTTTCTGCTCCAAAACCACCGACTGTACCAACACCTGGCAAATCCACATCTCTTACAAGGCTGCCGTCCATATTGTATTGCTTCACTTTGGAAATGGCATCTATCATATAGGTTGCAAAAATGTATCCACCACCAGTTGAAGGACTTAATACATGCTCCGTTTCAGGAATAACTTCTGTCCAATTTTCTGGAGACAAATTCGGATAGGTAGCTTTAACAATTTTACCATTTGGAGCATTGTGATTGGTGTAAATCCACATCACTGCACCTTCACTATCTAGTAGGGATACGTCGCTATCATAATTTTCCATAATTGGCATTAGAGACGAATTTGGATCATTAAGATCTTTAACAAAAGTCTGATTTCCTGATGTTGAAACAGATGCAGACACCAATAAAAATCGTTTATCTTCTGTGACGCCTCCACCAACATAACGGTGTTTTTCCTCTGGTGTCGCTCCAAATATGACTTGGTCTTCACTTTGAGGTGTTCCGATTTTGTGATAGTATAATTTGTGCTGATCTGTTTTGGCAGATAATTCGCTTCCTTTTGGTTTGTCGTAACTTGAATAATAAAATCCGTCGTTTCCTTTCCAAGAAATACCGCTAAATTTCACATCGACCAAAGTATCTTCAACAACTGTTTTTGTCTCTGTATTCATCACGATGATTTTACGCCAATCGCTCCCACCTTCAGAAATCGAATGCGCTGACATGTCGCCGTCTTCAGAAAAACTTAAGCCTGCCAATGATGTTGTTCCATCCTTACTAAATGTATTTGGGTCTAGGTAAACTTCGGCATCTGCTTCTGTTTTTCCTTTTTCATAGCGATAAACGACATATTGGTTTTGTAAACCATCGTTTTTATAAAAGTAGGCATGATTTCCTTCAAAAAATGGAGCGCCAACTTTCTCGTAGTTCCAAATTTCAGTCAATCTTTTATTAAGCTGTGTTCTGTATGGAATCTGATCTAGATACCCATAGGTGACTTCATTTTGAGCTTTAACCCATGCTTCTGTTTCTGCACTGCGATCATCTTCTAGCCAACGGTAAGGAT
This sequence comes from Bacteroidia bacterium, assembly GCA_030429455.1. Taxonomy (GTDB): domain Bacteria; phylum Bacteroidota; class Bacteroidia; order Flavobacteriales; family Flavobacteriaceae; genus Psychroflexus. Next base: position 6,429 of record JAUIFC010000035.1, read on the forward strand.
CTTTTACTTCCGTTCCAAAATAAGTGTCGACAGTATCTACTTTTTTGGTTTCTGGATAAGTTATAGTCGATGTTTCTTCCATGGATTGGTCATTTTTACAAGACACGATAACTGAGGCAGCTATCACTAAAGGGAGTATTTTTTTCATGTTAAAAAATTTTCAGGAAAGATAAAACTAAGTTCACTATTTTGAGGTATAGGAAGTGTTAAATTAGGTCTCATAAAAGCTAACTGTAAAGCTATTATCTTGATTGTGTGTAAACAAATTTATGATGCGCTCAAAACAACTTTGAAATCAGTATCTATTTAGTTGTTATGTAAATTGAACTCGTTAATGCAAAAATTAGGCTTGAAAACGTCTTTGCACTAAGAATAGCATGGAATAAAAATTAACTTTGACCTTTATTTATAAGAATTGAAATCTAAACGCTTATATTTTATCGATGCCGTTAGAGCATTTGCAATCCTAATGATGTTGCAAGGGCATTTTATAGATACGCTATTGCTTAATGAATATAAAGACAAGAGTTATGTTGCTTTTGAAGTTTGGTCTTATTTCAGAGGAATTACAGCGCCGACATTTTTCACTATTTCTGGGCTTATCTTCACCTTTCTACTTTTAAAAGCTAAAGCCAAACAAGAAGATACGAAGCGAATGAAAAAAGGGATTTATAGAGGTGTTATGCTTATTGGCATCGGTTACCTTCTTCGTGTTTCTATTTTCGAATGGCTTTCAGGGTATTTTAGCCCCTATTTTTTAATAGTTGATGTTTTGCAAATTATAGGTTTATCTTTAATAGGTATAGTACTTCTATATCTTATCTGCTTCAAAAACACCTTGGCGTTATCCATACTTTGCTTTAGCTTGGGGTGTCTTATTTTCGTGACTGACCCTTTATACAGAGGAATTGTTTTAGAACATATTCCTACAGTCTTAAGCAATTATATTTCAAAAGCCAATGGTTCTGTATTTACGTTTTTACCTTGGTTTGGCTACATCTGTTTTGGAGCTTATATTGCTTGTGTTTTTAATAAATATCTTGACAAACCACGGTTTAAACCTATTATTCTTAGTCTCTTTTTTCTTATCGGTTATTTCTTAATTGAGTGGTCTTCATTTGCATTAGTAAACATCTCTGACTACACTGGTTTTGACATTTTTAAAAAATCAGCCTATTTCAATTACCTCTTTACACGTTTGGGTAATGTGCTGATTTATTTTGGTATTTTTTATGGATTAGAAAACTTTTTGAAAACCCCTTTAATTTTAAAAATTGGACAAAAAACACTCTCCATCTATGTCATTCATTTCATCATAATGTACGGAAGTTTTACGGGATATGGGTTAAATTCGATAATAAGAAGAACACTAAACCCTTGGGAAGCCATTTTTGGTGCTGTATTGTTTTTGGTTGGTGTATGTATTATTTCATTTAACTATGTAAAAACCAACGCCTACATCTACAGAAAAATAAGAGGAATAATTGAACATGTAAAAGCAAAAACCTAGAACACCTATTTTTTTTGTAAGTTAGTCCTAAAATCAACAAGGTATGAAATCTATATGCTATACACTATTCATTGTATGTCTGAGTTTTTCAATTCAAGCTAAAACCGATTTGAGTGTTAATGAAAATCCCCTAAAAATAACGGTTAAGGCAAAAAACTACAACAATGACACCCTTCAAATTGGTTACTATTTTGGCGATAAACAATATTTAATACCGGATAAGAAAACAGACTCTGATAAGCTTATTAAGCAACCTGATGGTTCTTTTGTTTTTAACACCACAGATGCATTAGAGCCAGGTATTTATTTTGTTGTTTTTAAACCTGATAACAGTTATGTTGAGTTCATTGTACCTCAAAATTTTAAAAGCGATATTGACATAACTTTGGATTTTAACGACCTTCAAGGAAGCATAGCTGTCAAAGGCGACAACAATGAAAACAAATACCTGTATGAGCACATCAACTATTTAAATTCCAAAAGAGAACAAGTTGAACGATTGACTAAAAATGAAGACCGTGAAGGCTTAAGCCAACTGGATAAAGAGGTTGAAAGATTTCAATTAGAGTTTATTAAAAAACATGCAAACACAATTGCGGCAGCCATTGTAAAGTCCAATATGAATGTAAAGATTCCTGAATATAAAGGTTCTAAAGATGAGGTGCAGTATAAAACTTGGCAATACTACAAAGAACACTATTTTGACAATTTGGACTTAGAAAATCCAGCTTTATTGAGGACGCCTTTTTTGATTAAAAAAATAAACTATTATGTCGAAAAACTAACTGTACAACATCCAGATTCGATTTCAAAGTCTGTAGACCTTATCTTAAACAAAATGAAACCAGCTGAAAACACATTCAAATATTATGTGATTCATTTTTTAAACACTTATGCCAAATCCAAATTTGTTGGAATGGACTCTGTTTATGTTCATATGGTAGATAATTACTATGCGAACGGTTTGGCACATTGGACAGACAAAGAGCAACTGGAAACAATAATTCGAAATGCCAATGACCTCAAACCTATATTAGTTGGAAAAGTAGCGCCAAATTTAAAACTCCAACAAAAAAACGGCATACAATTTAACTTGCATGATTTAAATAGTAAATACATCGTTTTATTCTTTTATCAACAAGGATGTTCCTATTGTGCAAATGCTGCAAAACAGTTTAAAACCGATTATGAAAAGCTGGCCGCATTGGATGTGGATTTAGTAAGTATTTCGGTTATCCCGTCGACAACCGAAATTTGGGATTATGTTGACAATAGTTTCCTTAGCGAATGGATTAACACTGCCATAACTTCTGAGAAAGACCCAGATTTTATAACCTATAAAGTCGAGCGGATTCCTGATATATTTGTTTTGGATAAGAATAAACGAATTATTTCCAAAAAGCTTGGATCGCACCAAGTTTTAGAGCTTATGGAAGAGATAGCCGGAAGAAAAGAATAAAAACCCTCCTTTATTTTTCTTTCATTTTCAATAGGATTTTATCAACTTCTTGGGTTTCAAAAAAACTTATTATTTTTAGCGTAAGCTTAATAAGTATAAATTTTGGGTTGGCGATAATTCGACTTAAGTTTTCGGTCAATTTGTCCAATTCGATAATCGCCTTTTGTCTATCTGCATCGCCTAAAGACCAAAAAAGATTTGCAGAATTCCATGATTGTTGCCTTGCCTTTCTCATACTGAAATCTATCATTTTTTCGTCCTTTTTGCCTCCAATCCAATCTAATAAAAAGAACAAAGGAGAAACCCTGCTTAATCTATCTTGCAATTCGTTTGTGATGTTGTATAATATGTCATTTACTTTATCAAAATCTGCTTTTAAATCTTGAATATTCTTTCCTTGCATGACTTGTGAAGCAGCAATGCTTAAATCCAGATTGATATGGGCATTCATACCTAAAAGTATATGCTGAAGAATGCTGAGGGATTTTTCGTCTTGCTTAAATGCAAATTCCCATACTTTGCTCGTTTCTTCACCAGCCTTAAAGGCTTTATACGCATCGATATACAAGTTTGCAAATAGGACATCAAATTGTTCTAATCGTTCATTGTTCTCAAAATTTCCTTTTTCTATTTCAGAAGCAATTTCTGCAGTAGTTCGTCGATATACATATGCAAATAACCCTAAACGGCTTTTATGACTTATGCATTCATCAATAATGGCATCAAGAGCGTCTAAAACAGCACTTATTGTAGTAGGTTTTGACATTTTTTTATTTTTAGTGTGTTATCTCTTTTCAATCTTAAAGGTATTTTAAATCCCTGCTCTAAATGTACAAGAAAAAACACAATCAATTCTAGCGACTTAGATTCTCAAAAAAGTTTATCATATGAAGTCATCCTTATTTATAGGAAAACGTCAGGTGATTCAACCTAAAATCACATGGTCTAAGAATTTTAATTCTTTATAACTGTTAAAAATATCCAAATGCTTATTTTTGAATGGTACTAGAAATCAGCTGGAGAATGCTTAGAAATTACACATTAATATGAAACTGTTTTATCATACATACCTGGTTTTGGTATTGTTCTTCTGGACAATTCCAGTACAATCTCAGGTTATGGAATTTAAAAAATTTTCTATTAATAAAGGTTTGCCTCATAGCGATGTAACCAGTATTGCTCAAGATTCTCTAGGCTTTTTATGGTTTGGTACTTATAATGGGTTGTGTAGGTTTGATGGATACAATACAAAAATCTTTCGTTATGATCAGAACAACCTCAATAGCATAAGTAGCAACAGGATACTGGCAGTCTATACAGACAGGTCTAATAATTTGTGGATTGGAACAGAATTGGGTGGACTTAATAAGCTGAACCTTACCAACTATAAGTTTGAAAAAATGTTCCATGACCCAAAACGGGAAGAAAGTATAAGCAGTAATTTGGTAAAAGCCATATTTGAAGACGATGCAGGAACAATATGGGTAGGAACCAACAAAGGTCTTAACCAATTAAAAGACAATTCTTTTGAGAAATACCTTAACCAAAATACAACAGTAAATACCATAAAAGGCAGTGAAAAATCCCTTTGGATAGGTACAGGAGAAGGGCTTATACATTTTAATACCGAAACCAAATCACACTTGTTTTATGGTGATATAGAATACGGCGCCGTAAATTCTATTTTGCAAGATGGGCAAGACGACAATATATTATGGTTGGGTATGGAAACTGGATTATACCGGTTTGATAAAACTTCAGAGGCATTTGAAAGAGTAAATTCGTCAGAAGTTTTAAATGTAATTTATGACCATAAAGGAAACATTTGGTACGGCACTCGTACAGATGGGATTTTTGAAATTGAGAGTTCTGGAAATATATTTCGTTATAACAAAACTGCAGAATTTAATGAAAGTTTGAGCAACAATTCCGTATCTTCTTTGGTTGAAGATTATTCTGGGGTTATGTGGATAGGAACTTTAGGCGGAGGAATAAATTACTTTGATACAAGAAAGAAAAAATTTGAACTTTTTAAAATAAGACCTAATCGCACAAACACATTTAGCAGCGATGTTATAATTTGCTTTGATCAAGATGAGAATAAAAACTTATGGGTTGGAACCAGAGGTGGAGGACTAAATATTTTGGACAGAAAAACTGGAAAAATTAGTGTTTTCGAAAAGTTTGTAAGCCATGATGGTCTAGAACATAATAATATTTCAGCTTTTTATAGAGATGATTTGGATAACCTATTAGTAGGTACTTGGGGTGGTCTTTATGTGTTGGACACTAAAGGTCAACAACATATAATAAGCAAAAAGCAACCGAAATATGTGGATGTATTGTCTCAATGGGATAAAGCACCTGTTAGCGTGTTTCGTATAAGAGACGACAATGATGGTCATATATGGATGGCGACTAATAACGGTCTAATACAGTATATTCCTCCCAAACCTGGAGATTACACCAATGGTATAGTCAATCATTATAAAAAAGGAGAAGATAAGTTTGATCTCTCCGATAATACCATAACAGATGTCCTAGTTGAACAGATTGAACACGATACAAAGATTGTATGGATTGCCACCCGTCATGGCTTAAATCGAGTAGTTTTAAAAAATGATTTGGTAAAGAGTGTTAAAAAAGTATTCCACGATCCTAAAGTGAAAGATGGCTTATCTGCGGATTACATTTCGTTTTTGCATAAAGATTCTTCGGGACAAATTTGGATAGGCACTCTTGGCGGAGGTCTGTGCAAAGTTTTAAACCCTAGGACGACGGACAATTTTTCTTTCGAAGTCTTTACCCAGAAGAATGGATTGGTAAATAACGATGTAGAAGCAATTTTAGAAGACACTAAAGGTAACCTTTGGCTTTCTGGCGAAGGCATCACAAAATTCAACTATAAAAACAAAACTTTTAAACATTACAGTATAGAAGATGGTTTACAAAGCAATTCATTTAAAATTTGGTCTGCTTACAAAAATGATACTGGCGAACTGATGTTTGGAGGCATCAATGGGTTTAATATTTTTAACCCCGATGAAATTAAAGACAATCCTATTGCTCCCAAAGTTTCTATTACAGAGCTTAAAGTATATAACAACATTGTAGAACCTCATAAAGATATAAATGGCAATGTTATTCTTACAAAAGCCATTAACCAAACTTCCAGCATAAGTTTAAAGCATAGCTTAAATAATTTTACGCTCGGTTTCTCTGCGCTTCATTATACGTCTCCCAAAAATAACATCTACAAGTACAAGCTTGAAGGCGCAGATGAGGACTGGTCCATGGCAACAGGAGATAAGCGATCTATTTCTTATGCAAACCTCAACTCTGGAAATTACACATTCAAGATCATGGCAGCAAACTCAGATGGTATTTGGGGAGAACCAATAAGTCTTGACATATTAATACAATCGCCTTGGTGGTTTTCTAACCTGGCCTTTATAATCTATGCGTTTATGTTTCTCGGAGCGCTGTACATGTTTAATAAGTATTCTCTTATAAGGGTTAAAGAAAAAAACAGACTTGAAATGGAGGGTGTTATACACAAACAAAAAGAAGAAGTCAATCAAATTAAACTTAGATTTTTTACAGATATTTCTCACGAAATTCGAACGCCCCTATCCCTCATTGTAGGCCCTATCAAGGAACTTTTAAACGAATTTGACTTAAGTACAACTGCAAAATCCAAAATTAATATTGCTCAGCGCAATATCAATATCCTAATGCGACTCACCAACGAAATTATGGATTTTAGCAAATACGAAAAAAGACAAATGGGAATCCATGCTTCAAAAAACGATATTGTCGCATTTATCAAATATATAAAGCTACATTTTAACCATTTAGCAAACGAAAAGGGAATAACATTTACATTCGATTCCGAGGATAAGGAACTGTCTGTGTGGTTTGAAAAAAGCAAATTAGAAAAGGTAATATTCAACCTCTTGAGTAATGCTTTTAAATTTACACAGCAAGAAGGCGAAATACGACTAAAATGCTCTAAAAACATAGAACAAAACAGTGTTGAAGTTAGCGTTTACAATACTGGCTTAGGAATACCGGAAAGCGAACTAACTCATATTTTTGAAAGGTATTACCAAATAGATAACAACACAAAATATACCGGTTCGGGAATTGGACTTTCTCTCAGCAAGTATATTGTAGAACAACACAAGGGAAGAATATGGGTAGAAAGCGAGTATAATAAATACGCCGTATTTACATTTACTTTACCTCTAGGACACAAACATTTTTCCAGTGATGAACTCATTGATAATGACAACAAAGAAAACAACCCAAAGTTTTATCAGACACTATCGCTTCCAGACACTAGGACAGTCCAAAACGCTACTCAAAGCGTTGGCAATCGAAATATACTTATCGTTGAAGACAATGAGGATCTAAGATTTTTTATAAAAAATAGTTTGTCAAAATATTTTAATATTTCCGAAGCCTCAAATGGTGAGAATGCACTTGAACTTACCACCAAAAATAGCTTCGACCTGGTAATAAGCGACGTAATGATGCCTAAAATGGACGGAATTACACTTTGCCATAAGCTTAAAACCAATATCTCTACGAGTCATATTCCTGTTATACTGCTTACGGCCAAAACTTCCCTCTCATATAAGCTTAACGGATACAACACAGGAGCAGATGCTTATATTACCAAACCGTTTGACTTGGAATTGCTTTATGCAAGAGCAAAAAATCTAATAGCCTCAAGGGATAAACTAAGAGACAGGTTTAAGCAAGATACTTTAACCAATCCTAAAGAAATAACGGTAAATTCTTTAGATGAAAAACTATTAAAAAAGTGTTTAGAAATTATTGAGAAAAAAATGTCCGACCACGATTTTAATGTGGAAAGCTTGTGCAACGAGGTTGGAGTAAGCAGGTCACAACTCTATAGAAAAATAATGGCCCTTACGAACATGTCTATAAGCAATTTCATTAAAACCGTAAGACTCAAACGTGCTGCACAAATTCTTGCTAAGGACGACTCTTCTGTTGCAGAAGTTATGTACACCGTAGGATTTTCTAACAATTCTTATTTTACTAGAGCGTTTAAAGCGGAATATGGATGTACGCCTAAACAATATAAAACAAAATTCACCAAAACGCTTAACTAAGGTCTGCTAAAAAATTCTGTCGTATGCCAGATTTAAGTCGAAGGCAACGAAGAAGATGGTATACGACTAACATAAATCAAGTCTAGTATTTGTTTAATAATAATTCTTAGGAAGAATACTATTTATCAAAAATAATAGTCAACACAAAAAAACGCTAACAAGATTACAGCAAGAAAATATGCTTAAATCTAAACTTTTATTCTAGTCTTATCTAATTTTTAAATTTTTGAAATCTGCTTTTCGCTATCTCTTGGATTAAGCAATGTTTTGAAAATTGCTTAAAAAAACAGTGTTTCATTGGTTTATGCTAAGCAAAAACAAGGAAAAATTAGCAAATTATCAAGCCCTGAACGATTTGTGTTAAGAATTGGTTAATGAGTGTTAATATAATTATAACCCAAATTCTAATTTTACAGAAAAGAATTGGCATCATGCCATATATTATAATAGTCATTTTGTAAACAACTAAATCATAGAATTATGAAACAAAAGATTTTTTCATTATTAAGTTTAACGCTTATATGTTTTGTTTTGATGAGCACATTTTCATGCGAAGATTCAGACAATTCCGATGATCCTGCGCGAATAAAGGAATTTCTTACAAGAATTAGCCAAGACAGAACAGTAGTCGACCAAGAAATCATATTAAGCGATTTATCACTTGGCGTCGAAAGTCGATTGTGGTCTTTCGAAGGAGGAACGCCATTAAGTTCCACAGAACCAGAAGTAGCTGTAAGTTTTTCAGACGTTGGTTTTAAAAATTGTTCCTTAACAGTAATGTATTTCGATGGCACAGAAGAAACCGAAAACTTTACGATAGAAGTATTACCACCATTAATCGCAAACTTTGAGAACTCAAGTGTAGAAGTAAATCTACCAGTACAGTTTACCGATACTAGCGAAGGAAATCCTGACCAGTGGTCTTGGGTATTCCCTAATGGTACGCCAGAAACCTCTACCGACCCTAATCCAGTGGTAACTTGGTCGGCAGAACAAGAGGTAACAGTATCGCTTACAGTAACAAGATCTTCGGATGGTATTTCTACTACAGAAGAAAGAACCTTATCCGTAGGTCCTCCAAATCTGTTCTCAAGAGATTACCATGGTTTTGAAAGTCCTGATGCACCATCAGCTTGGCAGACTTGGGATGGTGGAGGTCCATTCCCTCCAAATACCATAACAAGAGTATCAGGAGGAGCGAACGGCACAGCATATACAGGTCGAGTAGAGTATAACGGTGCTGGCTATTGGGGCATGATTACTAGAGATTCTAGATTTGCCAATACTACTATACAACAAGGAGGTACTTATCGATTAAGCTTTTACATAAAAGCACAAACAGCGACTTCAATTCCTTTTGTACGTTTTGCTAATCTGATTCCAGCATGGTGGTCAGACGAGCTTGCAAACGGCGACCCAGCTCAAGATTTTTATTCTCAGGGCATCTACGGCATTGCGGTAACAACAGAATGGCAAAAATTTGAGGCAGAATTCACTATAAATGATTTACCATACCCTGAAGGTCTTAATACTTTTCCAGATATAGAATTACAAGGTGGCGTCTCTCCTAATGTCTTCTTTATAGACGAAATTTCTTTACAAAAACTTAATTAAAATCAAATTAAACCAAAATAAACCATGAAAAAAATTAAAGAAAAGTTTTTGCTCATCATACTTGCGTTTTCGAGTTCATTCTTGTATGCTCAAGAATTTACAATAAACGGAAAAGTTGTCGATGCAACAACTCAAGAACCCTTAATGGGAGCCAATATTATGGTTCAAGGCACTGAAAAAGGAACTATTACAGATTTTGACGGCAGCTATTCCTTAGAGGTTAATAATGGCGATGTCTTGGAATTTTCATACCTTGGTTATGACAAATTTACTGTTACTGCAAATAGCAATAACAAAACTCTAAATGTACAGTTAAACCCTAGTGAAGATTCGCTATCGGAAATAGTCGTTATAGGATATGGAACATCTACAAAAAAGGATTTATCTGGATCTGTAGCTTCCATTAAACCTGAGGGATTCATAGAACGGCCTATATCCACACTCGAAGATGCTCTTCAAGGAAATGCTTCAGGACTTCTCGTACAAAGTTCGGGTGGACAACCAGGTGCAGCTGCAAACATAAATATCCGAGGTATAACCTCGCTGACAGGTAGTACTCAACCGCTTATCGTCATCGATGGATTTCCTCTCTTTGAACTTTCTACAAGTGGTGGAGGTGGTCTAGAAGCCTTTAGCGGTCAGATAAGTTCATTTGCATTTATCAACCCTAATGACATCGCCTCTGTGGAAGTGCTCAAAGATGCCTCCGCAACTGCTATTTATGGGAATAGAGGTGCAAATGGTGTTATCATGATAACCACTAAAAAAGGTAATTATGGAAAACCTAAATTGAACTACAATACCTATTTTGGTGTCCGAGAAATTGAAGGTCATATAGACATGTTATCGTTTTCAGACTACGCAAGGTATCAACAAGAACAAAATCCTCAGAACCTGTTATATACCAACCAAACTACTGGCGAACCTTATATATTTGACCCAGGTATAAATTCTATTGACTGGCAGGATCGAATCTATAGAACAGGTATGATACAGAACCATTCTTTATCACTCCAAGGTGGTAACGAGAATACTAAATATTTTCTTTCAGGTTCATTTATGGACGACAGACCCATCATTAGCGAAACTAATTTTGAAAAGTATGATATAAAACTTAATCTAGACCAAAGATTACGTAAAAATATAAAAATAGGTACGTCTTTAAGCTACAACTTTATAGCCAACACAGGTGTGCCAACAGATGGTAGAGAAGGAACAGCTTTTGGTGTTGTCATGGGGTCTTTGATTGGTCTTCCACTTAGGATGGACGAAGATACCCAAGCCTACTTTAGAAGAGCTGGCGTCGAACAAATAAACATAGGCAACTTTGCAGATAATTATCTTGGCGACCCTGAAAATATCGCAAGAAACACAGATTTGGATAAAAAATTAAGTCGTTTTATAGCCAATTCTTATTTTGATTGGAATATTACAAAAAAACTTAATCTAAGAGTAAGTGGTGGTGTCGATATGTTTAATGGTAAAGACCAACAATTTTACCCAACCAACACGCCATGGGGATTTTTAACACAAGGTTCTGCCATCGTCGCTTCCTTCTTAAACAGAAGTTGGTTAAATGAAAATATTTTAACTTATAACGATAGCTTTGGTGAAGATCATAAAATAAATATTGTAGGTGGTGCAACCGTTCAAAGTAGTCGTTTTGAATTTTTAAGAACTGAAAATAATTCGTTCGAAAATGAAATTTTAGGCTATAACCAGATAGGTTCCGCAGGTACTTTTAGAAATATCTCTGACGTCCAAAATCTTAAACTTTTAGGTTTCTTATTAAGAGCAAATTATACCTACAAGGATAGACTAATCTTTACAGTAAGTGGACGTAGAGACGGTACTTCTGTTTTTAAAAATGACAAATGGGGTACTTTTTACTCTGGTGCCATTGCCTACAATTTGGGAGAAGAAGATTTTATGAAAGAAATAGAAAATGTCTCCTTATTTAAGCTTAGAGCTAGTGCCGGAGAAACTGGAAATGCAAACGTATCTACGTTAGGCGCTTTTTCTCAATTGCGAACCACAAATTACAATTTTGACGATGGAGAAGTTCAAGGGCAATCTCCAGCCAATTTGGCAAACGAAAATTTATCCTGGGAAACCACACAACAAATTAACTTCGGTATCGACTTGGGTCTCTTTAAAGATAGGCTTTCTCTTACAACAGATTATTACATTAAGAACACAAAAGACCTTATCCTCCAAACCCCAATTCCTAACGTTTCAGGCTTTGATTTTGCATTCCAGAATATTGGTGAAATTCAAAACTCTGGGATAGAATTTTCTATAAACACGTTGAATGTAAAAACGAAGGATTTTGAGTGGAGTACAAATTTTAACCTTACTTATAATACCAGTGAAATTAAAGAATTAGGACAAGGTGGACAGCCTATATTTGTAGATGTCAATTTTGATAATGTCATAAAAGACGAAGTTATACTTGAAGAAGGTGGAGAAATTGGTTCTATCTTTGGATTTCAACAGGAAGGCATATACTTACCAGAAGATTTTGATGACGAAGGAAACTTACTAGTACCAGGTCGTGGTGTAGGCGAAATGCCAGGAGACATTAGATTTAAAGACCAAAATGGGGACGGTATGATCAATGCAGACGATAGAACCATAATAGGAAACACTCTTCCAGAATACTTTGGGTCTTTAAATAACACCTTTAGCTACAAAGGCTTTGATTTAAATATTTTACTTCAATATTCTATTGGCAACGATGTGTTTAATGCAACAAGAACAAGAACAGAAACTTTTGTTGGTGGTGGAGAAAATCAATCTGTTAAATACCTAAACCGTTGGACACCAGAAAATCCAACAAGTACTCAGTATGCACGTTTCAACTCTCTTGTTCCTGCATCTACATTTGTAGAAGATGCCTCTTTCGTAAGAATAAGAAACGTAAGACTTGGATACAACCTACCTCCAAGCGTAACAGAAAAAGTAGGAATGGATAATATTAGACTATATGTCTCTGCAGACAACCTTGCTGTATTTACAAAATATAGTGGATATGACCCAGAAATAAGCACAAACCAAGCGGATAGAGGCAGAAGCTCTGTGCTATCTAGTGGTTTTGATTATGGAGGATTCCCTCGCGCAAGAACTATTACATTTGGATTAAATCTTGACTTTTAATTTTTTAAAATTATATAAACATGAAAAAAATATTTTTAATAGCAATACTGTTTGCTTTCTCCTGCGACTCAACGCTGGATGTAGAAGTTGAAAACAATATTTCGACTTCAAATTTCTTCAGATCTCAAGAGGATTTTGACCTTGCACTGGCAGGGGTATACGACATATTAGGAAATCATCAAGACGACTCTGGTTTTGGAACTTACTTTAGAGGTCTGCTCGTAATGGGACGTGCCGGTACAGACGAAGGATATATCATTCCAGACTTTGCCCAATATGGTGTAGAAGTCTCCAATTATACCTTTACAGCGGTATCTCAAATCCCTGATAGAGTATGGGCGTTTCAATACAAAGGTATTGCACGAGCCAACACTGTAATAAATAGATTAGAACAGGCTGGCGATGTTGACATTCCAGATTCAGAAGTTGAAAGAATCGAAGGCGAGGCCCACTTTTTAAGAGCATATTATTATTTTCAATTAGTACGTTATTTCGGAGCCGTGCCTATAGTAAATGAAGAAGTTACAGATGTTGCGCAACTGTCTTTAGAAAGAGCACCTGTAGCAGAAGTATATCAACAGATTATACAAGATTTTACAAAAGCAGAAGAACTTCTACCTTTAAATAACACCAACGGTAGAGCCGAAAAAATGGCCGCAACAGCTATGCTTGCAAAAGTATATTTGCAGATGTCTGGCTTTCCGCTACAAGATCAAAATGCAGCAGTTCTAGCAGCACAAAAAGCCAATGAAGTAATAAATAGTGGCTTGTATGCCTTGATGCCTAACTATCAGGACGTGTTTAAGCTTGAAAACGAATATGGAAGTGAATACATCTTTAGTGTACAATTTACATTTTGTGGTAACTGCGAAGGTGGACAAGTAGGCACTTGGGATGGTGTACCTGGCGTTTGGACATACGCTAGAACCTATAGCATCTTTAGAACCTTTAATGAATTTTACGATTCTTATGATCCAGCAGATCTTCGAAGAGATTATAATATTGTAGATTATAATGTTATAGACGAAGATGGAAATACTCAACCAACTAACGATGGCAATAGATATGCTTTTAAATGGAGACATGAACCTAATCCCGAAAACAGACCAGGTGGCAGTGGATTTTTTGAGTGGCAATCTGCATTTGATTTCCCTGTAACCCGTTACGCAGATATCCTGTTAACATATGCAGAAGCGGTAAATAGAAGTAATGGTTCTCCTAGCTTAGAAGCATACGATGCTATTAATAAGGTGAGAAGAAGAGGTTACGGACTAGATATAAATACTCCAAATCCTGAAGTAGATCTAACTCCTGGAATGTCTTTTAACGAATTTCAAGATGCTATCCTAAACGAACGTAAATGGGAACTCTGTTACGAAGGCCACCGTTGGCATGATTTGGTAAGGTTTGGCAAATTAGTTGAAGCTGTACAGAGTATAAATTCGCCAGAATCTATTGAACAATCTAGCGCTGCGAATAATATACAACCTAAACATGTGTTGTTCCCTATCCCACAGTCTCAAATACAAGTAAGCAATGGCGTACTTACTCAGAATGATGGTTATTAAGATTTAAAAAATTAAACACATGAACATGGTAAAATATCTTTTTTCAATATTTTTTATATTAAACTTTTTTTGCCTGCACGCTCAAAAATTTGAAGAACTTGCGCAGACGCCACCCATGGGGTGGAATAGCTGGAACAAGTTTAAATGCGATGTAAGTGAAACGCTAATAAGAGAAACTGCAGATGCTATGGTAGCCTCTGGAATGAGAGACGCTGGATACCAGTATATCGTCATAGACGATTGCTGGCAAATAGATAGAGATAAAAACGGCAAAATAGTGCCAGATCCTGAACGTTTTCCTTCTGGTATCAAAGCACTTGCAGATTATATTCATAGCAAGGGCTTAAAATTTGGTATTTACTCTTGTGCTGGAACCTTAACCTGTGAAAAACGCCCAGGAAGTCATGGCAAAGAGCTCATGGATGCCAAAACCTATGCAGATTGGGGTGTAGATTATCTAAAATACGACTGGTGCTTTACGGACGGCCTAAAAGCCCAAGAAGCTTATACAACCATGAGCAAAGCAATTAAAAAAGCTGGACGGCCAATGGTATTTAGCATTTGCGAATGGGGACTAAGCGAACCTTGGACGTGGGCCAAAAATGTAGGTCATCTATGGCGTACAACTTACGACATTAGAGATTGGTATGACGGAGAAATTGACGGCAATTTTCTTGGCTGGAGTAAGATATTGGACAAACAGGTTGGACTTGAAAAATACTCTGGACCAGGGCACTGGAATGATCCTGATATGCTCGAAGTAGGTAATGGCAGACAAACCAACACAGAGTATATTGCTCACTTTAGTTTTTGGGCGTTACTTAACGCACCACTTATGGCTGGTAATGACTTAAGAAGCATGGATAGGGAAACTATAAAAATCCTAACCAATAAAGAAGTCATTGCAGTAAATCAGGATAAACTGGGTAAGCAAGGATACAAAATTCATGATGATGGGGATAAAGAATTGTGGTTAAAGGAGTTAGACAATGGCGACTACAGCATAATCCTTTTTAACAGAAGTTCTGAAAACCAGCATATTTCTGCCCATTGGGAAATGATTAATCCTCAGTTTACTTCCTCAACATTTATGGTGAGAGATTTGTGGGAACATGAAGATTTAGGAGAGTTTAAATTTGGATTTACTGCTCTTGTTCCCTCTCATGGTGTAAAAATGATAAGAATCACTCCAAAAGACAAAAATAAATTGGTAGTTGATTAGTAAATCTAACGAATGAAATATCTGGTCTATTAAAGCTAAACATTTTTCTCATCAAGTTTTAGTAATATATCTCCTTCTTAATAGACCAGATTATTTTTATTTAAAAAAACAATAACATACTAACGCATAGGCATTCAAAACATATGAAAAAAAAGCACACCTTCCTTTATCTCTTACTTTTTTCCCATTTTTTACCAAATAAGATGATTTCCCAGTGCTGGGATTTTACTTTGGGAAATACAGTAACTACGATAGACCAAAACATGTTTCCACCATCGGATAGGGGTTATTTTCCTGATGGTAATATCAATGTATTGCAAATAGGCTCTTCTCACTATGCGTTTTGGAGTATGTACCAAAATTATAGAACACAAAGCAACTCACCTTTACTGCAAAACCATGAATATCAATTAAATCCAACAACGCCAGTGTTCGGAGGACGACAACCCAATAATGGCGTATCTAACGATTTTAATGATGGCGGAATGTGGCTTGTAGGCGTAAGAGCACTTAACAATGGAATGCTTGTGGGCTTCTTTCATGCAGAATCGCATTGGTACCCAAGATCGACAAATGGATGGTATGCTTACAAGTCTCTAGGCGTAGCTTACTCTTCGGACAATGGACAAACTTGGAGTTCCCCTCAAATGATTTTAAAGCATTTTCTTGACAAATCCTCTACACCACAATGGTCTGGCTTAGGTGATGGTTGTGTAATTTATAACCACCTTAATAACAATTATTACTGCTATTATACACCTGCCTATGGCTCAACATCTCTGTCTATGGCAAGATCTTCAGATCCTTTGGGTACAGCAGGCAGTTGGCAGAAATGGCACAATGGCAGTTTTTCTCAACCAGGAATCGATGGCTTAGAAAGTTCTTTACCAGGGCTTTCTTTAAAACCAGGCGCTAATCCTTCTGTGCATTGGAACACCTATCTAAATAAGTTTATTATGGTCTGGCACGGCTGGAACGAAAAACTTTACATCTCGGCAAGCGATGATGGCGAAACATGGGATGATGCTAGACTATTACTCGATGAAGGTAGTAAAACATGGTATCCTGTTATCATTGGAACAGATAGTGTAAATGGCGGACAAACTGTGACCTTATATTATGCCAATAACTTTCAACCAGACGGAAGACGAACCATGAGTTATAGAACACTCACGTTTTCAAAAGGCTTAGATACAACAACCGACCAATTGCTGCCAAATGGAAGGTATGAAATAAGAAATGTAACCAATAACAAAAACCTAGCAGCTACGGGAGCAAGTAATTTTGATGGCGTTTTGGTGTTTCCCGATATTTATACAGATCAAAGATGGGATATCAGTCACTTAGGAAATAATGAATACCGATTTACACATGCTTGCTGTGGAGGTCGTTTGGATGTAGAAAACGGACTTTGTGCCGATGGTTCTCAGGTGTTGAGCACTACGGCAGACGATAACAGCTTAAGTCAAATTTGGAAGGTTGAAAGACTAGTAAGCGGCAATTTTGTAATTAGACCTAAACATTGTTTATCACAGGCCTTGGCAAGAGAAGACGCTTCGTCCAACAATGTCATAACTGTGGATTATGATAATTGTGACTTGATGCAAACTTGGTCTTTTATTGAAGAAACCTTGTCGGTACAAGAGGTTGAAGAAAATAATTTAAGCATTTTTCCCAATCCCGTTAAGCAGACCTTTTCAGTAAAAGGCTTGAAGCAAAGTGGATGGTTAGAATTTGAGATTTTTAACCTTAATGGGCAATTAGTAGATGCTAATAAAGTATATGCTGAGCAAGGCTTTGCAGAGGTTAATGCACAAGACCTTAGAAGCGGTGTATATTTAATCATATTAAAGTATAACGACAAAATTTCGGTTTTAAAACTTATTAAATCTTAAAAAAGGAATTCGAGCAAGGAATATCAAAAAATGACTAGAACTTCTATTGTTTGGCTCATAGTGTTTATTGTATGGGCAAAAAACCCTGTTAGTGCAAAGATTAAGCTTCCTGCAATTGTATCATCAAACATGGTTTTGCAAAGGAACAGCGAAGTCGCCATTTGGGGTTGGGCAGATGCTGGCGAGCAAATTAAGGTCGAAACATCTTGGTTAAATGACAGCTATGCCATAAGAGCCAACCAAGACGGCAAGTGGCATTTGATCATAAAAACGACTAATGATAAAGCTCCACAAACGATAAAGCTAACTAGTGAAAACTCTAACATACTGTTAGACAACATTTTATTCGGAGAAGTATGGCTCTGCTCTGGACAATCTAATATGGAGCAACCTGTAAAAGGCTATTACGGCCAACCTACTTTTGGAGGACAAGAAACCATATTAAACAGCAACAATCCAAATTTGCGTTTATTTACCGTTCATAAAGCTGGGTCAAAAGCACCTCTTGAAGATCTTGGTGAATATATCGCTTGGGACACGGCAAATCCAAGTAATGTGTCAGACTTTAGTGCTGTAGGATATTTTTTTGGACAGCATCTTCAAGAAATTTTAGATTGTCCTGTGGGTCTAATAAATACATCTTATGGGGCTAGCCATGTCGAAGCTTGGATGAGTTTGGAAGAGTTGTCCAAATATCAAAACATAGACTTGGATAACTACGATATTACAAAAAATGTCTTTCGCATACCAACGGCATTGTATAACGCCATGATAAAACCATTAATACCATATACCATAAAAGGAGTATTATGGTATCAAGGCGAAAGTAATAGATTTAAACCAGAAGACTATAAACAACTTTTTCCAACCATGGTAAAACAGTGGAGAACCGATTGGAATATTGGCAATTTCCCATTTTATTTTGCCCAGATTGCTCCTTTTAGATATTGGGAAGACCACGAAAATATAGAGTTTAACACGCCTGTAAATTCTGCATTTATCAGAGAAGCACAAGCAGAATGTGCGGAGTTAATCCCAAATTCTGGTATTGCCATCACCATTGATGTCGGTGACGAGCATTGTATTCATCCGCCTAAAAAAAAGGAAGTTGCCGAAAGATTATTGTTACATGCTTTACATAAAACTTATCATCTAAAGGTCGATTGTGAATCTCCAAAATTTAAAAGCTCAGAGCAAAAAGAAGATGGTATTCTCTTAAAATTTGAACACAATACAATGGGCTTATATTCGAGTGAAAAAGATATTTCTGGGTTTGAAATTGCTGGTTCTGATAAGATTTTTTACAAAGCAAACGCAAGAATAGTAAACTACGGAGAAGTTCACGTCCGAAGTGATCAAGTCAAAAAACCTGTAGCTGTTCGCTATGCTTGGAGAAACTGGGTAGTTGGGACACTATACGGAGGCAATATGTTGCCTGTATCTTCATTTAGAACCGACCAATGGGAAAGTGCTATTTTACACCAAAAATAGCCATTATTATATTAAAACTATTCTATTCATTTATTCACTTTTAGCATCACTATTTTATCACATTAGTTGTTCTGTAATAAGTGCTCGATTGATCATAATCAAGGTTTTAACTCGGAGTATTTAGTCATTAAAGTGTTGAATTAATGAGATATATCATCTATTAATCAATTCCTTAGATAATAATGAACTAATAGATATAATGAGTGTTTTATATTTTGTAGATTAGTACAACCAAAGAATATATCAATGGTTTAAATATATTGGTTATGAAAGAAAGTGGTAGTTTACCAACACAGTTTTCCGATTTATACGATACGGTTTTTGAGAATGCTGCAGTCGTTTTAGCTTTAGTGGATGAAAACAGAAAAGTCTTAAATATAAATAGAACCGGCTTAGACATGCTAAGCAAGAAAAAAGAGGCTATTATAAATCGGTTAGCCGGCGAAGTTTTGGATTGCACAAATGCTTGGTCTAGGGGAAAGTTGGTTTGTGGTGTTGGCAAGCACTGTAAAAACTGCATCCTGCGTGGCAGTATTGCCAATACGTTTGAAACTGGCGAAACGGTTTATAAAAAAGAAGGGCACTTGGACATCGATATCGATGGAGAAACCATTCGCTTAATGCTACTTATTACAACCGCGGTAGTGACTATCGAGGACAAAAAGTATGTGTTATTAACCATTGATGATATAACCAAACTCAAAGAAAAAGAAGATAAACTTCGAAAAGCAATCGCTACTAAAGACAAGTTCTTTTCCATCATTTCACACGACTTACGTGGTCCAATTGGTGGTATTTTAGGGCTATCGGAAATTATCCAAGAAGATATTGAAGAAGATAACTTCGATAACTTTAAAGGGTATATGGAAATGATGCATCACGAAATTGAAAACACCCATAAACTTTTGGAAAATTTGTTGCTTTGGTCGAGAAATCAAAAAGGTGATATTGAACTAAAACCGGAACTGCTAGATCCAAAAACAATAGCAAAAGATATTCTCTCTCTCCTAAAAGGTTTAGCTGAAAAAAAAGGCATTCAAATAAAAAATAATATTCCTGAAAACCTTCTTGTAAAGGCCGATAAACAAATGCTTTCAACGGTGATAAGGAATTTAGTTTCGAATGCGATCAAGTTTACAAACCAGGATGATGTCATTACCATAAATGCCAAGCCTAAAAAGAAATACATCGAATTTTCTGTGGCAGATACTGGCGTTGGTATTCCAGAGGAAACACAAGCAAATCTGTTCAACATTAGTGTAAATAGTTCTACAAGAGGAACAGGAAATGAAAAAGGAACAGGTTTAGGCTTAATGCTTTGCAAAGAATTTGTTGAAAAACACAAGGGCGAAATCTGGGTAAAAAGCAAACTAAACGAAGGCACAACAGTATTTTTTACTTTTCCGATTAAAGAATAACAGATCTAATGGCTTGATTGGTGTTTTAATTGAGATTCCATCCAAATTGCCAAGCATGTCAATGTAAATTATAGCATGCTTTATAGCACTCTATTATCTTGCTATACATAATAAATATATAAGCCATTTTGTGCCTGTATAGTTGTATATTTGGTATATATAAGCCACTTGTTGGTTATATACTAGTGTTGTAACCAATTTAAGCAATGAACCTAATAACCATAATAATCATAGGAATTATACTATTAGGACTAATTGCTTTTCTAGCTACAAAAGCGGAAAATAAAACTATGAATTTCCAATCGATAAAAATTCCATTAGACGTTTTTGAAAAGGAATTCGGGAAAGTAGAAATCAATGGTGGAACTTTACGCTTTTGGGGTAATTGGTTTGGAAAACCTATAGATAATTATCATGAAATTAAAAATGTAGAATTTGATAAAAACAATAATATTCTGATTTTGACTTTAGATGATGGAGAGAAAATTACATTGTGGAATCCATCTGACTTGCAAATAGGGCAAAAAGAATTGCGGATAAAAAAAGCTGACAAAATTTTATTTGAATGGCATCTCTACGGAGAAAATAAAACTGAAGAAAATTTAAGATTTGAATCTTATAAAAATAATGGAATAAGTATAGAGTTTGCGACTAATTTTATGGCTGAAAAACGTAAAGTAGAATGTCATAAATCGGAACCAGCTTTATCAATAATCGGATATTAAAAAAAACTGGTTACAACAACTAAGTTTTCGTTGCGTCCGCAGGACGAACAATGAAAAATTGGGTTGAACCCCGAAATGCTTCGGGGCAGGCTGGAACCTGGTCGATTCAGCTAAAAGTTTGTAAAAAATTCCT
>JAUIFC010000251.1 GCA_030429455.1 Bacteroidia bacterium
TCAAAGATTTACAATTACAATGCACCATAGTGAATCTGGGACTTTAGAAACACTCATTATTTACGAATTTCTTACAATCTTTCGTGAAAAAGTCAGCCTGAAAACTTCAGAGGGCAGCCATTTGTTTACCAACCAATTTTCGTAAGCAAAAGAAACGCTTTTCCCTTTTCTACCCGTTCTTGCCCCTTTGGTGGCATAACGGATTGCGCATAAGGGGACAAGGGCACCCACACTCAATCCTTTAATATTTTACTGAAAATCATTAGAACTCCCAAACCTCAAAGTAAAACAAGCCGCCCTTGGCTCCGGTTGATGCGCTTTGTTATACCAGCCCTACTATTGTATTTAATCGATCAAGCTAGGTATGGGGAGTCGGGTTCGAAAAAGGCCATTAGTTTCTGTACTAACATACAAGTAGTCGTGTGAATCTTTGACAAGAGAAAAATAGTATTCATCCGGTAACCCAGAACTAAATTCATTCCAGTTTTCACCCCAATTTGTGGAATATAAAATATTTTCATAAGTCATAACAAAAATTGTGTTCATAGAATCAGTCATAATTCCTTCAACACTTACATCTTGTAATCCTATATTTTCCCAGCTTTCGCCATCATCTACGGATTTATATAACCCACTTCTATTTGTTCCTGCATATAGATTATCTGAGGGGTCGGCATATAAACTTCTAACATAACTATTTCCCAACTCGGGTAATTCTATAAATTGCCAATTTTGCCCTTTATCAGTTGATTTATGTATCCCAAAGTAATTTACATTGCCTATACTTTCGGTTGTTCCTGCAAATAAATGCGCTTGTGAATTTGCCACTATTGCCCATACAGAAATGTCAGAATCTATATCTGTAGTTTCCCAAGTTCGTCCATTATCTTCAGAATAAAAAAGGCCTCCGCTACTTTCATCTGTTTCATAACTACCAACATATACTGTACCTGGTGGCAAAAAAGATATTGAAGAAATAAGTGGATTTGATGGAAAGCTGTCAGGGTTTAGCCAAGTGATGCCATCATCTGTTGAGTACTGAATCCATCCCCACTGTCCAGAAAAACTACTCGTATATATATTTCCACTGTTTACCCCGAGGCAAGTTAAAACGCCAATATTATTAATATTAGTCCAGGGTTCGCCTTGTTTCGTTTGTCTATGAATTCCACTTGCTCCAGCGGTGTATATAACATCAGTTGGAGTAATAACAATTTCATAAACTAATTCTGGCGGAAAGTTCTCTATTCTCTCCCAGTAATTTTTAGAGTCTGGTTCTTTTTCTGAAATCTCTACTGGAGTTTTTTCGACAACACAATTAGATAAGCTTAATACAAATATTAATAGTACTATTTTCAAGATTTTCATGTTTATGAAGCCCTTTCTTAAGGTCTTTCTGGTATAACGGGACTGCGGCTAAGGGGGCAAGGGCCAAGCACACTATCCATGAACGATTTTACGAAAACTCGTTAACATTCCCAAACTTCAAAGTAAAACAAGCTGCCCTTGGCTCCGGTTGAGCCGCTTTGTTATACTTTTTTATTGCACAATATTTAACCAAACAGGATTTCCTATACCAGACATAAGTCGCATTCGATCACCCGTTTCGATATCAACGATATAAATTGTATCTCGAAGATGTGGATCGTTTGTGAACGCAGCATACGCTATCCGGGTTAAATCCGGTGAGCAAGAGATATAGAAAGGAGTCTTCTCAGATATATTCGGTATTTTTCTTAAATTATCACCATCCGGATCTATAATATAGATATGATAATCCCCATTCATATTGGAGATAAAGCTTATCTTACTACCATCCGGTGTCCAAACTGGAAACAAATCATTTGATGGATCATTTGTAAGATTCATCTTTTCAGTCCCGTCAAGATTCATAATATGGACATCTTGCCTATCAATATAACATACCTTTGTCCCATCCGGTGATATCGAGGGATTATAGAAATGTTTTCCATCCAGAAAATATTGTAAATCAGAGCCGTCCGTATTCATAATACCGAGAGCCGTAAAAAGCGTATCGTTGAATACGGCATTTGCAGTAAATACAATTTTATTATGCGAAACTGAAGAGCTTTGTCCAGAGACCTGAATTGAATCAGGGGTAATTTGCTCGTTTACTGATCCATCATAACTAACTTTACGCAGGTCATCATACGCATGATATATAAGTGCTTGCTCATTCGGCAGAAATCTAGGTGTCAGGTTACCCTGTTGATTTGGATGATTTGACAATTTACGTAAATCTGAACCATCAATGTTCATTATGTATATATTATGCGGGCTCTCATCGAATGTTGCTGCAAAAGCAATCTTGCTAAAATCATTATTTACTGTCGCCTCCTGAACGGCATACCCTTCATAGTTCAGAATCTCGGTTTCATTTGTGCCATCTGAATTTACAGTAAACAAGCTAGAAAATCCTCTGACCAGCATTCTATATTGAGTATTATAATCATCAAGTGATTTTTGAGGCGTTACTGGAGAAGTTGATTGCAGGCAGTTTACCAATAGAATTAAACCTACTTGTATCAAAATCAAGAAATATTTCCTCATGGTAATTTCCTTTTAAAAAGTATAACGGACGGCGGCTAAGGGGGCAAGGGCCTAAACACACTGTCCATAATCGATTTTACAAAATTCTGTGAAAACATAAAAACTCAAAGTAAAACAAGCCGCCCTTGGCTCCGGTTGAACCGCTTGTTATACCCAGTTTTTGATTGAAAGTGTATTTTTATTGGCTCATCCGGGAAATGATTGCGTGAATGGTCAAAATTGCCCTAATCTTACAGCTCCCCAATAGGGAATTTGATATTGGCACTCAATTTTCTCTTGTAGAATAAGCATTTTGTCTTTGCTTTTAAGCAGTTGGGGGGAGAGGTTTTGATCTGGATTAGTCAAAAATCGGTTGCCGCGCAATCATTTCCCGGATGAACCAATTAATTCTCTACGAATGTTTCAACAAATTACTTTTCAATCTCTATTACACCATCTTTTCTAATAATTAAATTCATTGATTTATGTTTAACATTATTCAATTGATTTTCATCTGTTTCTTCGAATTCTCTTTGTCCTATTTGAATAGAATAATTTGAATTTATTATGAATGTCTTAAATATTGTTTTATCAAAATGAGATTCATAGCGCCCAATTTCAGATATTGATGTAAGTTCACCAGAATCATTTTTATATACACAAAGAAATATTCTTTCGATAAACACATCTAAAGATATTTGATTACTTCTAGGAGAGTATATTAAAACGCCAATATGACCTTCACTTGCTTGAAGCTTACCTAAAAAATACGATTCATATAGAAAAGCATTACCATGTTTTTTCTGAAACTCTTCACTCTTTAGAAATTGATGAAATGCTTCTGGAATTAACTCTAAATTCAAACTTTTATAATTAAGCGACTTAGCAAAAAAAGTTGTGTCAATTTGATATGGCAGATGAATACTTTGAAAATTATTTAAGTATTCTTTGAAGTTATTATTTTCCTGACATTGGATTATAAGCGTTATAGCTGCAATCAATAGAATCAGATGATACTTTTTCATAGAACCTCAACTCTTACAGCAAATATTTTCGCTAAGCCTAACGGACTGTGGATAACGGGGACAAGGGCGATTACACACAATCCTTATGATCTTTTACCAATTTTCGTTAACACTCTCAAACCTTAAAGTAAAACAAGCCGCCCTTGGCTCCGGTTGATGCACTTGTTATGTGTATATCTTTTAGGACGATATCTGTTTCCAATTACCATAAAAATCTTCAGCACCTTTCCACCAAATTCGAACTTTACGATTCTTTGATTCAATCCACATCTTTTTTACCAAGTGTTCACCGTCTTCGAAGCCATCACCACTTGGAACAACTTTGTTTGATAAGAATTCATCAACATTCTCATCCCAATAATTTGGAACTTCACCTCTTTCAATACTCGCAACCCATTCAGGAAAATAATCGACAATAACTGTTAGGGATTTGTTGAGTTGTAAAATATTGTTAATATGAGTATCATTAAAGCCATATCCTAAAATCAGAACACAATCTGCATTAATAATATCTCTTTGGGTAATCCCCCCATATTTAGTAGTAGATAAAAGTAGAGATTATGCAGCCGCGGCTGCGGATTTTTGCTTAGGTGTAATACCTCCTAAAGCCATATTAGGCCTTTCATAATTGTAATGCC
>JAUIFC010000252.1 GCA_030429455.1 Bacteroidia bacterium
TAGAACGTGAAATTATCGTCATTGCGAGAGAACACAGTGACCGTGGCAATCTCTCCCAACTAAGGCAGAAACTTGATTAAGCGTCTCAGTTTCCATAAAAAAAGATAACCACGTCCGCTGATTACCATCAGCCTCCTAGTTATGACTAGAATAGTTAATAGAGGGTAGTTTTTATGAAGTGAATAGTTTATAAGGTTAATAGTTTATAAAAGACAACATAAAACACTAGACATCAACAACCAAATCTAACCGCACAGCACATCAAGAATTCGCAAGGTTCGCAAAGTTATATTTAATCTATTTGAGATTAAACGGTATAAAATGGAACTTGAAACATGAAACTTGAAACCACAATCAGCTAAAAACTAACAACTAAAGACTAAACAAACCACTATAAGCTAAAAGCTCAAAACCAAAGACTAATGGCTAAAGCTAAAAATCATATACATCCCATGAAAATCACCCTCATCGCTGGTGCACGGCCAAATTTTATGAAAATTGCCCCTATCATTCATGCCATAGACAAGGCTAAAGATAAAGGCCATGCCCTATCCTATCGCTTAGTGCATACAGGGCAACATTACGATAAAAAAATGAGCCAAACGTTTTTTGAAGAGTTACATATTCCACATCCTGATGTGAATTTAGCCTGCGGCGGTGGCAGTCAAGCGGAGCAAACCGCTGCGATCATGCTTGCTTTTGAAAAAGACCTCTTGACCCATCCAACAGATTTAGTTATGGTGGTTGGTGATGTCACCTCAACGATGGCTTGTAGTATCGTAGCTAAAAAACTAAACATAAAAGTGGCTCACGTCGAAGCGGGTATCCGTTCTTGGGACCGCAGCATGCCAGAAGAACTTAATCGTATGCTGACTGATAGTATAACCGACTATTTTTTTACAACCTCTACCCTCGCTGGAGAAAACTTACTTAAAGAAGGACATCAAATAGAACAAATTCATTTTGTAGGTAATGTAATGATTGATACGCTCAGAGCTAACGAAGACCGCTTTAAACAACCAGAAGTATGGAAAACACTCGGTTTACAAGAAAAACACTATTTAGTGATGACCATGCATCGTCCTGCCAATGTGGACGAAGAAGACAAACTGAAAGCTTTTATCCAAAGCATAGATGAAAACACGGACAGCTTGCCAGTGGTATTCCCTATCCACCCCAGAACAAAAGCCATCATAGAGAAAGCAGGTATCCAGATGCAAAACATACACCTGGTGGAGCCTTTAGGCTATCTAGAGT
This sequence comes from Bacteroidia bacterium, assembly GCA_030429455.1. Taxonomy (GTDB): domain Bacteria; phylum Bacteroidota; class Bacteroidia; order Flavobacteriales; family Flavobacteriaceae; genus Psychroflexus. Next base: position 1,258 of record JAUIFC010000252.1, read on the forward strand.
TTAATTACTTGGTGAAATACGCCAAAGGCGTATTGACAGACTCGGGCGGCATAACCGAAGAAACCACCGTTATGAATGTGCCTTGTATTACTTTAAGAGACAATACAGAGCGCCCAGAAACGATTGACATCGGTTCCAATGAATTGATAGGAACCAATCCGAAGGCTATCAAACTAGCCGTTAAAAAGCTATTATCCAACCATTGGAAAGAAGGCCAAATTCCTGAAAAATGGGACGGTATAGCTGCAAAAAGGATTATTGAGATATTGCTTAACCTAAAGTGATAGTTTCTTTTACTCAAACATTTGAAAAATGAACATAATACCATTAATAGGCCGACACCAAGAACTTTTTGTAGAAGACATGAATGCGCATGAAAAAGAATTGAAGGATATCGTATCTTCTTCCACTTTTTTAGTCATTGGAGGTGCTGGTTCTATTGGAAAAGCGGTAACTAAAGAGATTTTTAAGCGTAACCCTAAAAAGTTACATGTGGTCGATATCAGTGAAAATAATTTGGTCGAATTGGTGCGTGATATCCGTAGCTCTATGGGATATATTTCAGGAGAGTTTAAAACCTTTGCCTTAGACTGTGGTTCTGCCATTTATGATGCTTTTATAAAAGCAGATGGTGCGTATGACTATGTCTTGAATCTCTCTGCTTTAAAACATGTACGGAGTGAAAAAGACCCTTACACCTTGATGCGGATGATTGACGTGAATATCTTTAATACAGATAAAACCATAGCACAATCCATTAGCAAAGGGACTAAAAAATACTTTTGTGTCTCAACAGATAAAGCTGCTAATCCGGTAAACATGATGGGCGCTTCCAAACGCATTATGGAAATGTTCTTAATGCGAAAAAGTCAAGATATTACGATCTCTACTGCACGATTTGCCAATGTAGCATTTTCAGATGGTTCTTTGTTGCATGGGTTTAACCAGCGTCTTCAGAAAAAACAACCCATTGTAGCGCCTAAAGACATCAAACGGTATTTCGTTATACCTAAAGAAGCTGGGGAATTGTGCTTAATGTCAACTATTTTTGGAGAAAATCGAGACATCTTTTTTCCGAAATTAAGTGAGCAGCTACATCTCATTACGTTTGCAGAAATTGCAGAGAAATATTTAGAGCAATTGGGTTATAAAGCCGTACAGGTTGACAGTGAAGATGAAGCCAGAGCCAGCGTATCGCAATTATCAAAGGAAAAAAAATGGCCCTGTTTGTTTGTAAACTCTGACACTACTGGTGAAAAGGATTTTGAAGAATTTTTTACAGATAAGGAGACTTTAGATATGAGCCGATTTGAAAATCTAGGCATCATTAAAAATGAATTGGATGTTGAAGAAGATAAGTTAGCCTTTTTTGAAAATGAAATTCAAAAACTAAAACAAAAAGGGCATTGGAATAAAGAGGTATTAGTGGATTTATTTAACACCATGATCCCTAATTTCAAGCATAAAGAAACCGGAAAGTATCTCGACGCAAAGATGTAACAATGCAAGTTCTTAAACCATTTATAGAATTTACCAGGGAGTATTACATGACAAAGGATTTTATTCCTTTGCATGAGCCTCGTTTTCGGGGGAATGAAAAAACATACCTGTTAGATACGATTGACTCTACCTTTGTGTCTTCCGTTGGGGCTTATGTCGATCGCTTTGAAGAACAAATGCAGAACATCACCAAGGCTCAAAAAGCAGTTGCCGTTGTAAATGGCACTGCCGCATTACAGGTAGCGCTACGTTTAGCGGGTGTTCAAAAAGGAGATGAGGTGATTACACAAGCATTGACCTTTGTAGCGACTGCAAATGCAATAGCGTACAATAATGCGACTCCAATATTTTTAGATGTCGATTTGGATACCATGGGATTATCACCAAAAGCAGTTGGCCAGTTTTTGGAAGAGTATGGAGAACTCAGGGATGATGGGTGTTATAACAAAACAACAGGTAATAGAATAGCCGCGTGTTTGCCGATGCATACCTTTGGTTTTCCGGTACATCTAGATGAACTCCTTACCATCTGTAATAAGAGGAACATTCCTGTAGTTGAAGATGCTGCAGAATCTTTAGGAAGTTATTACAAAGGACAACATACAGGCACTTTAGGACTTATGGGTGCTTTTTCATTTAATGGCAATAAAATAGTAACCAGCGGTGGTGGTGGAGCCATTGTATCCAATAATGAAAATTTAGGAGATAAAGCCAAGTATTTAACAACTACTGCAAAAAAACCACACCCTTATGAATTTTATCATGATGAATTAGGTTATAATTATAGAATGCCTAATTTGAATGCAGCCTTGGCATGTGCGCAATTAGAAATGCTTGAGCAATACCTAGAAGAAAAACGAGATTTAGCAGAGAAATACAAACAGTTATTTTCACCCGAAAAAGTAAAATTTCGAGATGAATTAGAAAACACCAAAGCCAACTATTGGCTCATGGCTGTAGAACTAGAAAATAAAAAAGAGCGCAATTTGTTTTTAGAACACACCAACAAGGCCGGTGTCATGACCAGACCCATTTGGCAACTCATGTACCGCTTACCCATGTATAAAGATTGCCAGCGAGATACACAAAAAAATGCAGAATTTTTAGAAGAACGTATTGTAAATATACCGAGTAGTGTTTCAAAATGAATAAAGCCAAACAAATAATACTTATTGGTGCAGGTGGACATGCCAAATCCGTTATTGATGTTATCGAAAATGCTACTAAAGCCTACGAAATAGTGGGTTATTTGGATAATATGCCAAGGAATGATTCTTTCTGGAAAAATTTAAAATATCTAGGTACGGATGATGAACACAGAATACAAGAAAAAGCCTCCTATATCATTTCTGTGGGAATGATAAAAAACCTAACACTAAGAGAAAAATTATTTGAATTTTATAAAAAAAAAGATTGCCTATTTGAAACTGTTATTTCAAAGCATGCCTTAGTAT
>JAUIFC010000253.1 GCA_030429455.1 Bacteroidia bacterium
ACCCAACGCAGTTAGAAATTTCCGCCTTAAGGCGGAAATTTCTAACTGCTTGGCGGGCGAGCAAAATATTGGCGAAGCCAATTTTTGCCGTAAAAAACAAATACTTAGCGCATATTCTATAACAAGGCATTTTCACAAAGTGAAAATGACAAGAAAGAAAAAAAAGGAAAAACTCAACTGCGCTAAGTATAGTTACCGATAATTACGACGCGTTAGAGCCGTAATTACTTTCATCAAACTGAGATACAGGAGAAGGACCTGCGTTGATAGCTTTTCTAAGAAGCTGACTTGGTTTGAATTTTACAACTTTTCTTGCTCTTAGAATAATAGAGTCTCCAGTTTGTGGATTTCTTCCACGACGAGGTGGCTTAAATTTAACTTCGTAAGAACCGAATCCAGAAAGCATTACTTTGTTTTCTGATCCCAAAGCATCCTTAATAATTTCGATATAATCTTCTACAATTTGCGCTGCTTTTTGTTTATCTACAGGAAGAGTCGCATATATAGCATCAGCTAGATCAGCTTTGGTTAAACAGTATTTCTTGTTGTTATTATCCATCGTTACATACCTTAAAATAAAAAGTAGAAAATATAGTAAGTTAGCTATCGACTTAAGATAACTACCTTATTTAAGAGCTTGTTTCAAGTAAATGTGGAATGAATTTTTTTTATTTAAAAAATCCAATAAAACTCATAAAAATATACAATAAATACAGATAGTTAAAGGTATTTTGTGATATCTATCGAACTTAGAAACGAATTTTAGTTATAATATTGCTTGGCTGAGCATGATTTAGAAAGGAAGGGGGGTCTTTTGCTGAAGGGGTGCTTCGAACGTGCGAGCTTTATTAAGTGTCGCCTGGTTTATCTTAAAAAATACCTATGCATTTTTGTTAGCTTACTAATTATCTTAGTAGGTATTGCAGAAAAGTCTGTTGCAGAAGAGGGAGAAATATTTTCTTCCAGATCAGAACCTGTCAATGTTTCGATAAGTGGACAAAAGAAAATAGCAATTTTTCAGGTGCTTCCCAAAGGCTACAATTCTTCTGGCAAAAAACTTTGTTTTAAAAACAAAAGAAAGAAAAATAAATCATTTTTCTCGCCACGTGGTGTTAGTTCTGAATGTGGTTCAGGTGGGAAAGTGAAATCCTTTGACCTCAATTCTATACTGTACAATGAAAATGAGTATTTTGATGTTGGTTTGGTAGAAGATCCTTTTAGCCGCATTAGAGATAAAGCAAAAATATATTCACTAAAAGCAGCAAGCAAATACTGGGAAAAGGTTTTGAAAAAACACGGAATTAGTAGCTACCGTTTTGGTGCTGACATGGATATAGAGCTTGACTTGCTAGGTCCCTTTGAAGCAACAAACCCTGTAAACGAGAATGGTCACAGCAGGAAATATCAACGGCAGCAAAGTGTTATGTCATATTTTAATTCTTCTTTTGACCAACCCATTTTTTTATATCCTAATTTAGTAAAATGAGAGCCTACAGAATCTTTTTTAATAAAAATCTAGGGGTCTATAATGACGTTGATGAATTTACCCTCACTATAAAATTGATTTCGAAAGAAAAATCGATTGACATCGAGTTTTATGAAAGCTCTATTTTGGTAGACACGCATGGTAATGTAAAGGACAAAGGATCGATGTTTGTCTTACATGAATTTACAAATAAAAGACTTGCATATAAAGTGCCTCTAGACTATAAATTATCAAAATAAGTTGAAGATGAAGAACATTGTAACACTACTGTTTTTATTGATTTATCAGTTTTCAACAGCTCAAAGCCTTCAGGCAAAAGTAGTAGACGAAAACGATGAACCACTCGCCGGAGCTAATGTTTATTTTGATGGCACAACTAGAGGTGTAATCACAGATTTTGACGGGTTTTTCGAAATAGAAGTGCCTGCAAATCTTGCAAGTCCTATCTTGGTCATCTCATATTTGGGTTATGAAACTATTCAGATTAAAGAATTAAGAGCATTAAGACCAAAATACCAATTGAAACCAAAACCCGATAGTCTTGATAAAGTGAATATTTATACCACAGTATTTACAAGAGCACAAATGGAAAAGGCCTTTAAAAAGTACTTTTTAGGAAAGGGAAAAGCAGCAAGTCAAAGTGAAATCAAAAATTTGGACGATGTTATTCTCTATTATGTAAGTGATGAAAATACACTCTATGCAGAGTCGCTATACCCTATAGAAGTTGAAAATAAGTACTTAGGTTATCATGTCAAGTTTGAGTTAATGGATTTTGAAGTAAAATATAGAGCCAAAACACTTAGAGATAACTATTTAAAGCAAACATATTACGCAGGAACAACATTTTTTGAAGACGTGAATCCTGATAAGGAAAGCTATAGAAAAAAGGTGTATCAAAGTTCGTTACAAAATTTTTTTAAACAGCTTACCGACAGCACCTTGTACAAAACAGATTACAAAGTTGAATATAGATCTATTCTAAGAGATCCTCAAAGCATTTTTAAAGTCATAAAACCTGAAGATCCTCGGCTTAAAATACATAAAGTCCAATTGAAACCAGAATACATCAATCTAGTTGAAGGGAAATACGTCCATACAAAGTTTACGCTTATGCACAGAGGGCGAAGAACGACCTTGTTGCTTAAAAAACCTCACTTTAGAATCGATCCACTAGGAAATTTAATCGACATAAAAGATGTGGTTTTAAGCGGTGGACTTGCTGATGATCGAGTCGCTAAAATGTTACCCTTAGAATACCAACCATCACATTAAAATTGTATCCTATATTTGCGAAAAATACAAGAACATGCCAAAAAAGCCAAACAGCTATTTTGTAACTGGAATAGGAACCGATGTTGGAAAAACCTTGATATCGTCCATCCTTGTCGAAGCGCTTCATGCGGATTATTGGAAACCTGTGCAAGCGGGCGATTTGCAGCATTCGGATACGGATAAAGTGAAAGCATTAGTAACAAATGAAACCTCTAGATTTTTTGAAAACAGCTATGCCTTGCAAACGCCAATGAGCCCACATGCGGCCGCAGATATAGACAATATTTCAATTGATATTCGAACTATAAAAAGACCTGAAACTCATAACAGCCTCGTTATCGAAGGTGCCGGTGGCCTTTTGGTACCGTTGAATGCTACAGACACCATTGTGGATTTAATTCAGCCGGACGATAAAATCATTCTCGTTTCAAGGCATTATTTAGGAAGCATAAACCACACGCTATTAAGCGCAGAGTACCTAAGACAAAAAGGCTTTCAAAATATAGGTCTAATTTTTAGTGGAAACGAACATCCCACTACAGAATCTATTGTTTTGTCCAAAACCAATCTCAAATATATTGGTCGAGTAGAAGAGGAGCCAAGCATTACTACAGAAGTGGTTTCAAAATATGCTCAAGACTTCAAGAGTAACCTTTTAGATTTGTAATATGGCAAGAGACGAAGTATTAAAACAACGCTGGGGAATTTTGACACAAAAGCTTTCTCAACAATTTGCAGATGGCGATGAATTGGACCTTGATGCCATTATTTATTTAGTAGGCATTCAGGAAAAATCTGAAATTCATCGGAAGTACAGCAAAGACGACAAGGTGAATTTGATGCATATTGCCATATGTAGATTGCTCGAACCTTATGGTTACTATGAATTTGATTACATAGACGACAAAGGTTGGCCACACTATAAAGTCGTCGAAATGTTGCCGCCACTTAAAGCTGGAGAGCAATCTGTTTTGATGAAAGAAGCCTTGGTAAATTATTTTGTAGAAAAAGGCTACATCGACTAAAATGAAATTGTATTTTTGCCAATTCCTAACCTGAATAGTATGATTGAGGAAATTAAATCGCATATAGATATTGTTGAAAATTTTTCAACCAATCAACTTGTTGAAGTAGAAGATTTTAGAATCAAATACCTTGGTAAAAAGGGAATTCTGAAACAGTATTTTGCAAACTTTAAAAGTATTCCAGCAGAGCAAAAAAAGGAGTTTGGAATCACCATAAACAAGCTTAGAGAAGTCGCTACTCAGAAAGTAGAAGATTTAAAACTTGAATTGAAAAACCTAGAAAGCGACAAAAAGGTTTTTGGCGACTTAACTCGACCTGGAATATCTGCAGAAATTGGAGCAAGGCATCCAATTTCTATCGTCAAAAATCAAATTATAGAAGTGTTTTCCAATATCGGGTTCAACGTTTCAG
>JAUIFC010000254.1 GCA_030429455.1 Bacteroidia bacterium
GGCAACATTATTTTCGTGGGATAACTAACAACAATCATATATTGTAAATTTTGTTTATCTTCATAAATGAGTTAGTTATACTTCTGATATATATTTGTTTTTTTAAGTAGGTATAATTTTTGATAAAATCGTTACCATTTAATTGCAATACATACGTTAAAAGATTAATAGACACTTTATGGCAAAAAATGAATCAAACTCCATGGAACCTAGTACATCTATGCTAAAGAGTTTAAAGCATAATTTTCTTCAGGACGCTACCTCTGGATTTGTCATTTTTTTGTTGGCCTTGCCCTTATCACTCGGCATTGCAAAGGCCAGTGATGTGCCTCCACTTATGGGTCTGGTGACGGCGATTATAGGCGGTTTAGTTGTTTCTTTTTTTAGTGGTTCTCGTTTAACGATCAAAGGTCCAGCAGCAGGATTAATTGTTATTGTTGCAGGAAGTGTCGAAGCTTTTGGAGGTGGAGAGATAGGTTGGGAGTTGGCCTTAGGTGCAATGTTTGTGGCTGGTGTACTGCAAATTCTATTTGGTGTTCTTAAGTTCGGACGATTTGTAGATTTCTTTCCATTAGCAGCTGTTCATGGGATGCTTGCTGCCATCGGAATAATTATAATCGCAAAGCAAATCCCAGTTCTATTAAATGTCAAACCCGAATATTATAGCGGTTTATCACCTTTAGAATTGTTCAAAAATATCCCTTTGTTTTTTTCAAATTGGAATCCAATTGTAACTGGTTTAGGGATATTATGTTTTTTCATTATGGTGTTATGGCCGCTGATTAAACATCCAATGCTTAAAAAAATTCCCGGTTCCATTTTGGTGTTGCTCATAGCCATACCTTTTGGCATCTATTTCAATTTTGAGAATTTGGGCGATTTTACTTTAGTTTCAGTAGGAAATATTGTTGATTCTATTGCTGTTCATGTCGATTTTTCTGGCGTTTCTAAAACAGGTATTTTTATAAAATTTGTCATTATGTTTGCTTTAGTTGGTAGTTTAGAAAGCTTGCTAACCGTAAAAGCCATAGACCTGATGGATCCTGAGAAAAGAACAAGTAACAGTAACAAAGATCTCATAGCCATTGGTGTAGGTAATACCTTTGCTGCCATTTTTGGTGGAATTCCGATGATTTCCGAAGTTGCTCGTAGTAGTGCCAATGTAGATAATGGCGCAAAATCCCAATGGTCCAATTTTTTTCATGCATTTTTTCTTTTATTTTTTGCCATTACAGCATATTCGGTTTTAGAGATGATACCAAATACTGCACTTGCGGCCATGCTTATCGCAGTAGGTTATAACCTCGCTCATCCAAAGCACTGGATAGAAAATTATAAAATTGGCCCTGAACAATTGGTTATTTTTGTGATTACCATTATCGTAACACTAATGGAAGACTTGTTGGTCGGTGTGGCTACAGGTATTCTTGTCAAACTTGTTTATCACTTATTCAGAGGTGCTTCTTTGAGGTATATGTTCAGGACAAAACTTGATTTTGAAGAAAACGGCGAGGATTATTTCATCAAAATTCACAACTCAGCGATTTTCTCAAACTATTTAGGAGTAAAAGAGACTTTAAACAGCATACCAAATGGAAAGACCATTAGGATTACCTTCGAAAAGGATTGCAAATTAGTAGACCATTCTGTGATGCAAAGTTTTATCAATTTTAAGCGCAACTATGAAGACCAAGGAGGAACTCTGGTGCTTGATGGATTAGACGAATTTGCCCCATTTTCCAAACACGAATCTGCTGGTCGAAAAAGAAAAAAGTAGCGACTACTTTTTAATAGCTATATCATTCTAATCAATTTTTATTAAATCTTTTCCAAAAGCAAACTCACCATCATGATGGTATTCAATTTTCCAATTTAAAGTTTTGTCCCATGCGGTTTGATCATTGAAGCTAAATAGATGATGCGCATATTTAATTAGCATTTTCCAAGTCAGAATACAACCAAAGATTGGGTCGATTGCCATAAACACTTTGTGCTGAAAAGGAATGCCTAAATGGTAGAGGTATTTCTTTATTTCTTCTTTAGTTGAATATTGACTGTCATAAAATGAAATATTCTTATAGAACTTTTTTGTGCACACAATGCCATATTTATGCTCCATCTCCCAAAGGTACTGCGAAGCTTCTTCGGTTAGGATGGTTATTTGATCCTCGTGTTCTACCGAGATATCTTTCATATTTTCATCTCTAAACATCCAATTTCTAGCATGTTCGGATAAAGGCGTTGAATGCTTTTCGAGATTCTCTAAGTCAAAATTCATATGATGAGTCTAAGCTGTTATCCATGGCATTAATTTCTTGGCGGATAGATGCCATTTGAGCTGCGGTTAATGTGGCTTGATAGAATCCACCTTTTTGACCTTGTAAGATGGCATCTGAACCAGGACCAGTACCTACACCTATTGGCATTCTGCTCCTTAAATCTGGTAAGGCAATTGAGTCTTATTCCTTATCCGCGTAAAAAAGTGCTCTTGTTTCGGGTTTATTAAATTCAATTAAAGCAAATACGCCTAAAATAATTCCCAAAATACCTGTTAGGCAAACCACTATTCCCATGGCAAAAACAAAATTATAATGTTTGACAGCCTTTATGTAATTTGAAGCCATAATGGTCAATATACCAATGATTACCGCAATGACAAATCCGACAGAGCCAATCACTACAATAATACTTCCAGGATTAAAGGGTAAATCGTTATTTGCTTCTGCTTCAGCAAGTTGAAGGAAAAAGAATCCAAATCCCATGTAAAGCAAAAAAATAGTGGAGAAGACAAGAATAAGTATTCCATAAACTAGAAATAAAACGCGAAATGTGTTAAGGTTGTTGTTTGGCATAATGGTATTTTTAAATGTTAAACATGAATTCTTTTTGAAATTATTTTGATTATAAAACTATCTTACCCTTTAAATATAACTGTGCTTTTCCACTAATTTCAACGCGATGTTCAAGTTGTTTGCATTTGAGAAAGCCTTGTCTTTTAGAAAGTTGAATGGCTGATAATTCATTTTTATTCAGCCTGTTAGACCAATATGGTATTAGGCTAGTATGAGCCGAACCTGTGACGGGGTCTTCATTTACGCCAGATTGAGGTGCAAAAAATCTTGATACAAAATCTACTTCACGGCCTCGTGCAGTTACAATAATTCCTCGACAATTTACTTTTGTAATTTCGCTAAAACGAGGTTCAATATTCTTAATCTCGTCCTCGTTGGCATAAACTAAAATGTAATCGGTTTTTCCTTTTAATGCTTTTTCAGGTTTTAGAGTAAAGCCATCAGTGAGGTCTTTGGTTAGTTGCACTTCTTCTAGCGTGTCCTTAGGAAAATTTAAAGTATACAAATCATCGTTTTTCATCACTGAAAGATTACCACTTCGAGGCGAATAAAATTCGACAGTTTGATTAGAATGTTTTTCAAAATTGAATATGACAAAGGCAGCAGCTAAGGTGGCATGCCCACAAAGGTCGACTTCAACCGTTGGCGTAAACCACCTTAATACATATTTATCCCCATCCTTGATATAAAATGCTGTTTCTGCCAAATTGTTTTCTGCAGCAATATTTTGCATCACCTCGTCTTTCAGCCATTTTTTTAAAGGACAAACAGCAGCAGGATTCCCACCAAAAACCTTGTCTGTAAAAGCGTCTATTTGATAAATGTCAATATTCATATGTGCAGGATAAGCTATAAGTTTTTAATTTCACAGAAACCGAATTAAAAAGGATGCTTAGCGCATGAATTACTTTTTAATTCGCTTGACAGGATATTTTTTCATCAATTTCTTTATTTTCTTCGGAATGGTTTTTTCACGTTTTTTAGGGTCGGTTTTTACAACGGTGGTTAGTACGCCTTGCCATACTAATTCTTTTGTGCCGTGATTATACATGTCCACGACTAAAGTACCTTCAAGGTAATCGTCTTCGCTATAGGTGGTGTTTGACGTCACAATACCCGGTCCATGTCTCCAGCCCCAACGCCCTCGTCTGTAACCCAAATTGGTATAGTTGTAATCGGTGTAGGCAGAAGTGCTTGTTTTTTCTTTGACAACTACATAAAGCGTAATATCCACATCAGAATCACTTTGAACTAAAGTCATTCCTCTCGAGGAAAACTCATTTTTAAGAGATTCTGTAATTCGTTTTTTGTCAAAATCGTTTAAGAGTTGGTCACTG
>JAUIFC010000036.1 GCA_030429455.1 Bacteroidia bacterium
CTACTGCCATTGGTGATGATAACTGTCTCTGCACTAGACTTTTTAATTGAAGGAATCAAGCTCAAATTTGAAATGGTTTTACTAACGCCAAAATGCTCTTTTTCGTAACCAAAACCACCTGCCATGCCACAACAACCAGTAGACATAATGGTGACTTTAGCATTTTTCAATATGTTGACGGTATCGAAAGTACATTTCATATTGGATAATGCTTTCTGATGACAATGAACATGGATTTTAACTTGATATTCAACATCTCTGAATTGATCAGAAGTTATATGACCCTTTTCAATCTCTTGACTTATAAATTCTTCAATCAAAAATACATTTGACGCCAATTTATCTATTATGTCTTTGTCTTTGTAAAGTCTTTTATAATCGTCTCTAAAAGACAAAATTGCAGAGGGTTCAATGCCAATTAATGGTGTTTCCTCAGAAATTACATCTTTATAAAGATTGACATTGTAATCGCACAAACGCTTGGCTTGTTCCAAAAATCCTTTTGACAAGAGCGCTCTTCCGCTCTGCTTATTTGGCAAATACTTTATTTGATAGCCCAAAGAGACCAACAATTCAACCGCATCGATGCCGATTTGGGCTTCAAGCCTGTTGGTAAACTCATCTACAAAAAGATAAACGGTTTTAATTGGTTCCGATTTTGATTGCAAAGATTGCTTGGAAAGCCATTTTTCAAAGGTTGATAAACTTAACTTGGACAAGCTTCTTTCGGCATGAACTCCATTCACCGACTTTACTGCCTTAGATATCAATTTGTTTGAAACTCCTAAGTTATAAAGATGCCTTACGGGAAATAAGGTTTTATTGATTTTGTCATTAAAACCAATGAGATAATCTCTTAATGGTCTTCGATGTGTTTTGTAATAATTAAAGGTGACCTCAGCCTTTAGACTTGCAGCATCGACATTACTTGGACATTCCCTTTTACAGGCTTTGCAAGAAATACATAAATCAAAAACATCTTTAAGTTCGTGAGCCGAAATCTTGTCTGGATGTGTTAAAAAATGACGAAGCGCATTGGCTCGTGCTCGTGTAGTGTCCTTTTCATTTTTGGTAGCATGGTAACTAGGACACATCGCGCCAGGAGATTTTTCTGTTTTGCGACAATCGCCACTGCCGTTGCAATTTTCAGCTAAACTTAAAATATTGTTTTCTGAACTAAAATCTAAAAAACTAGCAAATTTTGGCGTATCATCTTTGTAGCTATATCTGAAGTTTTCGTCAATGGGCAGCGCATTTGTAATTTTACCAGGATTAAAAATATTTTGATTATCAAATATATGTTTGATTTCCATTACATATTGAAAACAAGCATCGCCAAGCATATATTGGGTGAAATTTCCCCTTACAATACCGTCGCCATGTTCGCCGCTAAAAGACCCTTTGTAAGACTTGACAAGCTTAGCCACATCTGAAGTTATGTCCTTAAAGTCTTCAACACCTTTTTTGGTTTTTAGGTTCAATATTGGTCTCAAATGCAGTTCGCCTGCCCCAGCATGTGCGTAATACACAGGTTGTTGAGTGTAAGACTTCATCAATCCCGAAAAATCGTTGATATAGTCCTTTAAGTCCGTTAAAGCAACTGCTGTATCTTCTATACAAGCTACCGCTTTATCATCGCCTACAATACTTCCTAAAAGTCCTAAACCCGCTTTGCGCAACGTGTAAGCCTTATCAACCTCTTCGCCGGCTAAAAAAGGTACAGCGTAGCAATTGGAATTTGTCCTCAAATCATTTCTTAATTCTTCAAGTTTCTGCTGAAGATCTTCTTCTGAATCTGACCTAACTTCAAGAAGCAAAATCGCTTTAGGGTCGCCTTGAAGAAAAAACCTATAATGTTTAAACTGAAGATGATCTTTGGTACAATCTAAAATAGTATCGTCCATCATTTCGCAAGCATATAAATTATGTTGCATAGAAATCGTTACTGCTTTCATGCAGTCTTCAATGGAGCCAAAATGGGCAGCAACCATGCCAGAATGCTGAGGCGGTAATGTATCGACAATTAATTCAATTTCAGTAATTAAGCCTAAAGTGCCTTCACTACCACATATCAGTTGTGCTAGATTAATGGTCTTATGCTTATTATAATGTGATAAAACGACATCTAAGGCATAACCTGTATTTCGCCGATGGATTTCAGGTTTTGGATAATTCTCTTCAATCGTTTTGAAAGCAGCTTTATCATTCAGCAACTCCAAAATGTAGGTGTAAATTTTTCCTTCAACATCCGATTGTTGACTTTTCTGGATTGCCTCTTGAATGGACATTTCTTCAAAAACAACTTCCTTGGCATCTGACAATAAACAGGTTACAGATTTTACCTTATCTCGAGTTGTTCCGTATTGTATCGATGTCGTCCCAGAAGAATTATTGCCGACCATTCCTCCTATCATGCATCGATTGGATGTTGACGTATTCGGACCAAAAAAAACACCGAAAGGTTTGAGATAAATATTCAATTCGTCTCTTATCACACCGGGTTGTACTCTGATCGTATTATTTTTTGCGTTAAAATCCAAAATTTGAGTAAAATGCTTGCTTACATCTACTATAATTCCTTTACCGACCACTTGTCCAGCAAGCGAAGTGCCTGCTGTTCTAGGAATTAATGAAGTGTTATTCTTTGACGCAAAATCTATGAGCAATTTTAAATCTGAAATAGTCTTAGGAATACTAACAGCCTGCGGAAGGATTTGATAAACAGAAGCATCCGTAGAATAAATATTTTTATGAAGGTCGTCCGTATGGATAACACCTTCAAAATTCTTTATTAACGTCTCAAAATTCATCTAAGTCGAGATTTTCTATACCACAATATCAATACGCTAAACCCAATAATGAGTATAATTCCTAATGCCATATTCAAAAACTGCCAAAGCATGCCCTGTTTTACAATTTTTTCATCATCCAAATTTGGAATATTGATAATTCTATTTCGCAGAATCAATAATTCTAAATCACCTAAAAGATAATTTATGGAATTTATCAAAAAGGTTTTGTTGCCATAAGTATCTCCAGTAAATCTATCAAATCCAAGACTTAAAGGTGTTCCTCTTTGGATGTCATTCTTCACAACATCGCCATCTGAAATTACAATTTGCGATGTTGAATTTATACTCTTGTCCAAATGAGTCTTCAATTGTAGTGGTGTAATTCTATCTTTATAAACAGATGTAAATCGGCCCTCAAGCAATACCGCCATGGGATAATTTCCTTCAGGATACATTTCAGGAGTTGGCCTAAAATTAATGATATCCAAATTTACTTCGCGTGGTGTACCTTCTGCTCTGGAAGTTGATGAGCTTTTAAGTAATACTGTTTTTTTAATCCCGTTTTTCAATGTATCCATCGTATTAGCAAACTCGAATTTTACAGCATTCAAATTAGTAGTAATTGGATGATTATCTTCTGGTTGAACCAAGGGTTCGTAAAACCAAGGATAAGGATTTAATTGTGTATTTTCAGCACTTCCTGAAGCTAGATAAATTGGAGCAGAATACACATCGTTTATAATTTCGTAATTGATTCTTACTCCATATTTAAAAAACAAATTCAAAAGATTTAAATCCTTTGGTACAGCAACGGTAGAACCATTCTGTTGTAAACTGTCTTTTTCAACCCTTACGCTTTCTAGCATCCACAAGGCTTTACCGCCATTCATAATGTACTGATCCAATACATAAACCTCTTCATCTGTAAATGATTCTTGTGGTTTTGCCGAGATGATGGCATCAAACTTCACCAAGGAATCATAGACTTTCTGAGGGCTACTTGCAACCGAATCAAGAGAAAATGGAGCTATAAGGTAATAATCGTTTACGGTCTCTAAGTAGTCAACAAGGTAGTCGTCCTTCAATTCTCCATTACTGCGTAAAACGGCAATTTTCTTATTGCGTTTCCGTGTTAGTTTTGTAATGGCATTGGTAAATGCATATTCAAGATTTTGTATAGACGAATTGATCATATCGTCAATAGGAACATTCAGTTTTTTATTAAGCAGGTGTACCTTTTGTTCTTTGCCTTGATATTGAATGACTGCCCAAGGAAAAATGGTGCTTTTTGTAAGCTTTCCATTTTTTTTCTCGGTCAAATTTTCAGGCATCATACCACTTTGGTAAAACAAATTTCCAACTTGCTGTTCGTCTGCTCCATCATTAACAGGGTTGATAAACTCGTATGAAACATCTCTGTTTATAAGCGTCAATTCTTCCAAAAGAAAAGCTGTTTCCCGTTGTAATCTTTTAAATTCACCATTTAAATTTCCTTCAAGATAAACGGTTATTTTCATTGGAGCCTTTATTGCATTTAATGAAGTCTTGCTTATTCCAGACAAGGTAAATCGACTGTCGGATGTAAAGTCAAAGCGGTAAGACTTAACATAAGATACTACATTGATTGCTAAAATGAGCAGAACGATAATGGCGACTTGTTTATTCAAAAACTTCATAATCTACAGTTTAAACGTTCTTAAACGCCAATAAGTTAAGACTAAAAACAACAACCAAATTGTGGATAGATAGATTATGTTTCTAGTATCTAATACTCCTCTTAAAATACTTTTGTAATGAAAATTAAGTGAAAGGTATTCCAAGACAAACACCTGTGAACCAAATATTCCAGAAGTTGAAATCGCATAAAATACGTAGTAAAACACCAAACAAAACAAAACACCTATGATAAATGCAATCAGTTGATTTTTGGTCAAACTCGAGGAATGTATGCCTATAGCCGTATAGGCAGCTATTAAAAACAGAAGTCCAAAATACGAAGCTGCAATTGCGCCATAATCGATGTTCTGTCCTTCAAAACTAAGCTGATTTAGACTTATGATATAAATCAAACTAGGAATAATGGCCAGAATGGATAAAACATAGGCCGCTAGGAATTTTCCGAAAATTAAATTCTTAATGCCAATTGGTTTAGTAAACAGCAACTCAATCGTGCCTAGGTTGTATTCTTCCGAAAATGTTTTCATACAGATGCCAGGAATTAAAAACATAAAAACCCAAGGTGCCAATTCAAAGAACAGCGTTAAGTCAGCATAACCGGCATTAAGAATGTTGTAGTCTGTATCGAAAACCCAAAGCATTAGTCCTGTAATGACCAAAAATGTAAGAATCACCAACACTCCAAGCATTGAACTAAAAAATCCAACAAACTCTTTTCTAAAAACTACCCACATCTATTTTATTTTAACTCGTGCAAAACATCTACACTCCATGCCTTTGGTTTCTCTGCAAATTTAACTTTAGTTTTACTCCAAACCTCTTTAAACAATGGTGAATTTCGGTACATCTCTAGGTAATCTTCTGACAACCAGAAACTATACGTAAAAAATATGGACGTATTTCGAACGTCTTGCCATAATTCCAAATGTTGGCAACCTTCAAAATTTCTAATTTTGTCTTTAGTACTATCAAATAAAGTTTTAAAATTCTCGACCTCTTCTGGTCTAAATTCCATTTTCACTATCCGTTTTATCATAAAAAATCTATTGTTATGGTATCCATAGGTTGCAAGCCATAAAGTGAGGACGCCCCACCGTAAACCTTTGGATTACTTTTGTATATTGCCAATTCCAAATACCCCGAAGAATTAAACAAAGCCAACTTCTTGGCTTCTTCTCCACGTTTTTTTGGGGGAAGTGTAAAGTCGATGCCACTGCTATAACTTTCAACTAATGTATCAAACTTAACATGCCGCGCTTTTACTTCAAAATTTCTTGTTTTGCGATAAGCATCGAAAAAAGACTTTTTCACATTGGTCACCACATTTCCAAAATTATCAATGTAAATCACGTGTCCAATGATTCGGTTTTTGGCATCGTTGATCTGAGGTTCTATAAGCTCTTGCGTTTTCAAGGTCGTAATTGGCTTTCCGATGACCTCTAAGGTACCACCTCTTAAAATATGACCAGCAACTTTAACAAACACATCAATCATCGGAAAAATCGACTCTACGGTTTTATGAATATTGATTTCGACAATTTTATCTGGCTTAATTTCTGAAGCAATTAAAGAAATAATCCCATTGTTTGCACAAATAAAATAATGATTATCCAGAAAAACAGCAATATGCCTGTTATCTGGCGTCTGCTCTGAATCTACCCCAATTATGTGAACGCTGCCATCTGGAAAATGACGGTACGCGTTTTTGATAATATAACTGGCTTCAATATTGTCAAATGGAGAAATCTCATGAGAAACATCAACAATTCTCACGGTATCCATTTCTTTGTACAATGCGCCTTTTATTGCAGCAACCGAGTGGTCTCGCAGCCCAAAATCTGTTGTCAAGGTTACTATTGGCATTCAAAAGTTTTTGGGCGACAGCCGGGCTATCCGTTTGTATTCCTCGTCCCAGATTACATTTGGGCCTGTGGGATACCACTTCTATCCCTGTCGCAGAATCCTCGGTGTAAAAATATTAACTATTAAAATAATAATCTATTTTATCTGCTTAAAATTTAAATAAGCTTTGTATTAAAATTTAGTAAACGTTTTAGAAGGATGCTGTTTTACTGTTTAAGGGAATCGTTACACCAACAGCAATTGCACCAGAATATTGGCTTTGGTCAGGATGGGTCATAAACATGAATCCTAAATCGATATTATGATGTCTCCCCAACTCTAGACCAAATGCAATTGGAAAATGGTAGGTTAAGCCAGAGTTATCAATATTTTCAAAGGCTGTAAGATTTCTAAAACTTCCGATTGAAGCACCAAGGCCTAATTCCACATAAGGTGCAACAAAAGGAATAGGCGCTTTTAATCTAACTTTTCCACCAAGAAAAAATGCTCTAGTATGCACCTGCTCTTCAGTTGGGTTTCCATTAAGGTCTTCATCTTGAGCGGTTGTAAACATGAAACCCGCATATGGCCTTAGTTCTACCCAAGAAGAAGTTTCTAAAATCAAGTCTGCCTGACTCATAAATCCACTGGCATAAGCATCTGTTGCCGATTGATCTGGATAGCTGAATGCAAATCCAAAAAGAGCATTTATAGATTTCTCTTTTATAAATTGAGCATTAATGAGTTGAACAACAAAAATAAGTATGAAAAAGGATAAGTATTTATTCAAAGTAAAATTTTTAGGCTTTAAAAGTAGTTTAATTTCCAATCCTACAGTATTGAACAGATAAGATTCTTAAATACTTAAGAGTTTAAAAAGCATTGAGTGTAAAAATAATTCTAGAATAATTTACGCTGTCTAGCTAGAAGTTGTCACCACAGTTGTTGCCATCATCACAACAATGACTGCCATTATTGTATCATGGAGTTCTTTAATTACCTTGCCTGTAGAATCTACAAATTCAAAATCTTTTACAAGTCGCTTAATGTCTTTAGCTTTGCTCTTGGCTACATCTTTGCCATAAACCTCTTTGTTTAAGTCGCAGGCGTCAACTAGGCTAATGATCATCAGTTCATCTGTTTCAGCTTTCGAGCCAAAAGCTACAATATTGTAGAGGCGTTTTCGAATCAGATTTTCAGGTTTATTATTTGTTGTAGGGTACTTTTTGTGTTTGAAAATCCAAAGAAATTTATCTTCAACCTCTTTTAAAATACCGAATGAAATTAATTTGGCCAGCACTTTTTTTCGAAGTTCACTTTCTTTCCATCCTATTTTCTCAATCCAATGCTTAAGCGTTCTTTCTTTTTTGGAGCCAGAAATCATATTTAAGCAAAAATCCAATACCTCATCCCGCATGTGAGTTCTTGACAATAATTGAACTGTTTTGTCCTCAATTTTAATTTTTTCTCTTAGCGAAAGTTCAAATAATGCAGCACCTGCAACACAATAGCCAAACACCATCGAGTTAGACACAAATGTTCCTTTTTGGTCATCTATAGCCAGTAAAATAAGCTTGTCTACGAGGTTTAATTCTTTGTTGATGTCATTCATTTTTGAAAATATTTTAAAATCTATGTAATATACAGAAAGTTATCCATAGCATTGGTCTCGTTTTCGTTGAAATTGTTTCAAAATTGAACGGATATTTAATTTTACAATTACTATGTAGCATTATACTTTTATTTTCTTTTTAATTTCAGTTTTAATCAGTTTTGCACATTTAAATGCAAATTAGGTCGTGATTTGTGAGTAAATCAAAGATGCTACTGTACAATCAAAGCTAAAGGATATGGTCCTGTATATCTCTGGCAATAGCTAAATATAAAAATTTCAAGTATCACTTGTCCAATTATGATAATCATCATAGGACAAAATTTAACAGCACTATAAATTTGCTGGATTGAGAGTAGACTGAAATTTTTAATCATCAACTGAAATTGTTTTTACAAAAGCTGAGCTAACTGGTTTTATGCTCTATTAAATCAAAAAGGTAATGAACATCAACCAAGAATCTATTGAAAGACTGATCAATCAAATGAATGCATTGATTACCGAAATTGAGTCTAATGAAGAAAAACACCAGAACCTCTTAAACGAAATTAATCCCGAATACTATAAAAGTGCTCGGAACTTAATACACTACAAAACCTTAAGAAGTCACGATATACGTAAACTTCAAAACAAACTCAAGTATTTAGGCCTGTCACGATTAGCAAACTCGAGTAGTCATGTAAAAGCAAGTCTTTTAAATACCAAACATATTCTTTCTAGTTTAATTGGCGGTCACGAAAACGCACAACCAAAAGCAGGTTTATCCATTAAGAATGGACAAAAACTTCAAAATAAATTTACGAAAGAATTATTTGGGACAAAACCAAAAAGTCGGCGCGTTAGAATAATGGTAACTCAGCCTACAGAAACTGCTGAAAACTATGAACTCGTCTTAGACATGGTTAAAAACGGAATGAATTGTGCCAGAATAAACTGCGCGCATGACAATCCAGACACTTGGTTACAAATTATTAATAATGTAAAAAAAGCATCTCAGGAATTAGGAAAAACGGTGAAAATAGCCATGGATCTGGCAGGGCCAAAAATCCGAACTGGAGAAATCATCCCTGGGCCAAAAGTGAGAAAATTCTCTCCTGAAAGGGATGACATTGGAAACCTGATTAAACCCGCCTTTATAAGACTAGCTGAAAATGTTGAAGACCACCAAGAATCCGAATTCGCAACAATTCCAGTGGATAAAACTTGGTTAGAACACTTGAAAATTGATGAAAAACTAAGATTTGAAGATACACGAGGAAAGGAACGCACGTTAAAAGTAATTTCCACTACTGCAAATGAAGCCATTGTAAGCTGTTCAGAAACGGCTTATATCGCTACTGATACAATCTTAACTTCAAAAATCAACAAAAGCACACCTGTAAGAGAAATGAGTCCGATAGAACAATCCCTTTTGCTCAAAGAAGGAGATTTACTCACAATCAATAAAACAGGATTAGGAGAGCCCGCTGTTCGGGATGAAAATGGTAAAATTGTTAAGAACGCCCATATATCTTGTCAGATTCCAGAAATTTTTGAATGGGTAAAAGTTGGTGAACCCATTTTATTTGATGATGGAAAAATAGAAGGAAAAATAATACATGTCAATACCGATTCTTTTGTTGTTGAAGTCTTAAGAGTAAAGAATTTTGCTGCAAAACTCAAAGCCGAGAAGGGAATAAATTTTCCTGTTTCGGACTTAAACATTAGCGGACTGACCACCAAAGACAAACAAGACCTTGAATTTATTGTCAAACATGCGGACATTATTAATTTCTCTTTTGTAAATTCTAAAAAAGATGTTGAAGAGTTATTTGAAGTTTTGCAACACTTGAATGCTTTGGATAAGATTGATATTATTTTAAAAATCGAAACTCAGAGTGCTTATGACAATCTCATGGACATACTATTAACAGCCATGAAAACCAAGTATATTGGAGTTATGATCGCTAGAGGCGACTTGGCTGTAGAAACAGGTTGGGATAAAATAGGTTGGGTACAAAAAGAAATCCTTGGAATTTGCACAGCCGCTCATATCCCGGTAATTTGGGCAACACAAGTTTTTGAAAATTTGGCCAAAAAAGGACTGCCTTCAAGAGCAGAAATTACAGATGCCACCACAAGCGGAAAAGCAGATTGTGTCATGTTAAATAAAGGCCCTTACATTAACTACGCCATAAACCTGTTAGATAAAATTTTAGGAGACATGGAAAAATACGATGAAAAAAACGAATCTATGCTCCCTTCAATGAAAAAGCTAAAAGCATAAAATATCTTTGAAGTCTATGAGCGAGTGGCAAGTTGAAAACAATGCTTTTTTCATAGACATATCATGTTGAAAACTTAGTGCCTGTTGCATACCTTCTGTAACAAACATCCCTCAACAAACCGGCGGTAGTAGTATAAAATAAAACAGACTGCCTATTAAGCAGTCTGTTTTTAGATTAGTCACTTACTATCACATTCGATGATTAATGCTTCACCGCAATACGTTTGTTAAATACATGTCCATGACTAGTAATTTGTAGCAGATAAACCCCTTCTGAAAGTTGAATAGGCATTTGGAACGATGCGCTATCGTGCATAATTTGTATGCCATCAATTCTCATTTCACGTCCGTATAAATCCACCAATTTGAGTTCCTCTATGTTCAATTCGCCTTCCCATGTAATGCTCAACTTTCTATGCTGCGTAGACACAAATGGGTTTGGATACACCTCGGCATCTTGTACGATGAGCTTTAAGGTGTTTTCATCTACACCCATTGGCACATTACAATTCCCCCAGTCAGGCTTATGAGGATTGGTTAAAGGACTACCAGTAGAAAAAGCATTAGGCTCACTACTAATAAGAGTCACACACCAATTTGACAAGTCTTGATTAAATATCGAAGCAGCATTAAACATTTTATTCATATTTGTCACGCCAGAGACATCCCAACTTCCTATATCCTGATTAAAACCAGTGGCCTGCATAAACATTTCTCTCATATTTGTAACATTTACAACTTCCCAATCGCCGATATCTTGATTGAAAGAAGAGGCTTGTTTAAACATTAAATGCATACGTGTCACATTACTCACATCCCAATTGCCAATGGCTTGATTAAATGGAGTACCTCTAAACATTTGTGCCATATTAGTGACATTAGATACATCCCAATGACCGATGTCATGATTGAAATTAGAATTTTGAAACATTCGTCTCATGGTTGTGACATTAGAAACATCCCAATGAATTAAATCTTGATTGAAAGCATTTTCTCCATCAAACAAAGCACTCATGTCCGTAATTCCACTTGTACAAGTCAATGCAATTTCTGGATCATTTACATTATTGCTTATAAGAGCTTCCAGTTGTGTACGATTTCGTCTTGTAAAAATTTTATTTACACCATTAATTGTTAGTTCTCCTGTTTCTCCGTCTGTAGCATTAGGACATAAACATGTTTTACCATCTGCCGCCAATATAAAGTTAGAATCTACATTACCGCAAACCTGTCCCCAATTAGGTTTATGGATATCAATTAAAGCACTATTCTGAGCAAATTCCAATGGTTCACTATTTATATGCTCAACACACCAATCTGATATATCTTGATTAAATACCGAAGCTTGACGAAACATTCGATTCATATTTGTCACGCTAGAGACATCCCAACTTCCTATATCTTGATTAAAACTAGTGGCCTGCATAAACATTTCTCTCATGTTTGTAACATTTACAACTTCCCAGTCGCCGATATCTTGATTAAAGGATGAAGCTTGTTTAAACATTAAATGCATACGAGTTACATTGCTCACATTCCAATCGCCAATGGCTGGATTAAATGGTGTATTTCTAAACATCTGTGCCATATTAGTAACATTGGCAACATCCCAATGACCGATATTATGATTAAAACTAGAGTTTTGGAACATTCGTCTCATGGTTGTGACATTAGAAACATCCCAAGCACTCAGATCTTGATTAAATACGCCTTTACCATTAAACAAATCCTGCATGTTTGTGATTCCACTTGTACAAGTCAATGCAATTTCAGGATCATTTACATTATTGCTTATAAGAGCTTCCAGTTGTGTACGATTTCGTCTTGTAAAAATCTTATTTACACCATTAATTGTTAACTCTCCTGTTTCTCCGTCTGTAGCATTTGGACATAAACATGTTTTACCATCTGCTGCCAATATAAAGTTAGAATTAGCATTTCCTCCTGAACCTTGAACAACAAAAGTATAAGGATTTTCATCCGAATCGCTATTGGCAATACTGACTGTAGCAGTCTTATTTCCAGAAGTGCTCGGATCAAAAGTGATGTCAAACGTTAGACTTCCATTAGGGCTAATCGTAGATCCACTAGGCTGTTGAGAGACGCTAAAGTCCGAAGACCCGGTAAGACTTACTAAATCGCTACCGCCCGTTAATGCCAACTCAAACCCGCCGATGTTTTCGATGGTATAAGTGCGTGTTAAACTTCCATTTATCACATCTAACGAACCAAAGTTAGTATGATTATCCACGTTGCTAGTGGTACTGCCACTGGCAATATTCTGCCCATTGCCCGTCACATTAATCTCTGGTGTTGGTGCAGTCGTTGTAAATTCAACTAGGGTTGGCGTGTCCTGCAGGTTAGAGGCGCATAAACTTTCCTCAGCTACCAGATAAATATCATAAGGAGTACCTTCAGTAAGTCCAGACAATGTAAAATCATGGTCAAAATCGCCAGAATTTACCAATTGATCACCAGAGTCGATAACCGAAGCACCGCCACTGCCAGTTCCAGCTTTAACTTCAGCTGAAGTTGGTGCATTTGCCCCATCAGCTACAAGGATAAAGTAAATCATTCCAGCCTCGTCGATGTCCGTTTCTAAGGTTGCCCCTGAATTGGTGATAGCAGACACAGATGGTGTGTTGTTCTCGAAAATGGGCGCGGTATTGTCATTAATAAATTCAATATCCACCGTATCTGTAGAGTCATCACAGCTGCCATTAGAAATAGTCCAAGTTAAGGTATAAGTTTGTCCTGCTGTTCCTGTAAAACTTGAATTTGGATCCGTTGGACTTGCAATAACACCCAAGCCATCTGCTGCACCAGTAATTGTCCAATTTCCAGTTCCTACAGTTGGAGTGTTAGCTGCCAGCGTAACTGTTGTTTCACACTCTTCTTGATCAGCACCTGCTGCAGCAACAGTAGGATTATCAAAGAAAGTAATGTCAACCGTATCTGTAGAATCCTGACATGGTGCACTAGAAACCGTCCATTGTAAGGTATATGTTGCACCAACTGTTCCGGAAAAACCAGAAGTAGGAGAGCTTGGAGAAGTAAGAGTTCCTCCAGCTCCAGATATAATAGTCCATGAGCCTACACCACTTGTAGGATTTACAGCTTCTAATTTTGTAGATGTTCGGCAGACATCTTGATCAGCTCCTGCATCTGCTACAGAAGGTTCATTAAAGAATTCTATATCTACTGTATCTGTAGAGTCTATGCAACTTGCATTGGAGATGGTCCATGTAAGCGTATAGGTTTGACCTGGTGTTCCCGCAAAATTACTCAACGGATTACTTGGGTCTGCTATCATTCCCATGCCATCAGCAACACCAGTTATTGACCATAGACCATTACCAGCAGTTGGTGTAATGGCTTCCAAAGTTGTCGAATTTCCACAGACACCTGACGCAAGTCCAGTTTGATCTGGTCCGGCATTGGCTACAATAGGATTGTCTTGGACAGTAACTGTTGCTGTCGTGGAATTTGTGTTTCCGCTTGTATCAGTAACCGTAAGAGTTACCGTATTAGGGCCTAAATCTGAACAGTCGAAAGATGTAATGTCCAATGCGCTACTTGCAATCGCACAATTATCAGAAGACCCATTATTAATATCTCCTGAGGTAATTGTTGCCATGCCACTAGCGTCCAAGGTTACTGTAAAGTTCTGAGCTACTGCCACAGGGTCAGTGTTATCTACTACAGTAACTATTGCTGTTCCAGTGTTTGATCCACCCACGCCATCAGAAACTGTTAGGGTCACTGTATTTGAACCAAGATTGGAACAGTCGAAGTTTGTGATATCTAAACTCAATAAGGTATTACCACAACAAGTTGTAGATCCATTATCTATCATTTGTGGCGTAATAGAAGTCATGCCATTGGCATCTAAGTATACACTTATGTTTTGTGTAATGACATTAGGCACGTTAGTATTCGTTACTGTAACAACCGCTGTTGTGAAATCTGTGTTTCCACTCGTATCTGTAACTGTCAGTGTTACCGTATTTGGACCTAAATCAGCAGATGTAAAGGTATCCACATCTAAACTCAATGATGCAATAGCGCAATTATCGGTAGATCCGCCATCTACTTGAGCAGGTAATATGGTGACGTTACCATTACTGTCAAGAGAGACCGTAATGTCTTGACTAACAGCTACCGGATCAGTATTATCTTCGACTGTAACCGTTGCCATTGCAGAATCTGAATTTCCACTTTGATCTGTAACAGTAAGTGTAACCATGTTAGGCCCTAAATCAGAACAATCAAAAGACTCAGCATCAAGTACGCTATTTACGATGGTACAGTTGTCCGTAGATCCATTGTCAATATCTCCAGAGACAATGCTGGCTTGACCGTTGGCATCAAGGTACACTGTGATGTCTTGAACCATAGCTACTGGATCAGTATTATCTTGGACTGTAACCGTTGCCATTGTAGAATCTGAATTTCCACTTTGATCTGTAACAGTAAGTGTAACCATGTTAGGCCCTAAATCAGAACAATCAAAAGACTCAGCATCAAGTACGCTATTTACGATGGTACAGTTGTCCGTAGATCCATTGTCAATATCTCCAGAGACAATGCTGGCTTGACCGTTGGCATCAAGATACACTGTGATGTCTTGAGTTATCGCCATTGGCGAAGCAAGATCTACCACTGTTACATTAGCCGTTTGACTATCTGTATTACCAGAACCATCTGTAACGGTTAGAGTCACAAGATTGCTACCTATGTTAGTGCAGTCAAAAGTATTTTGATCTAATACAGCACTTGCGATAGAGCAATTGTCATAGGATTCTCCGCCAACTTCCATTGCAGTTACCGTAACTTGACCATTACTATCAAGAAGAGCTATAACGTCCTGAACAATTGCTACAGGATTCATATCATCTTCTACTGTGACAATAGCCGTTGCAGTATCAGAATTTCCACTAGTATCACCAACCGTTAGTGTCACTGTATTAGGACCTAAATTTGAACAATCAAAAGAGGTGATATCCAAACTTCGAGTTAGATTTGATTGGGCTGTTTGGTTATCTGTTGAGCCGTTATCAATATCATCTACAGTTATTGTGGCTTGACCATTTGCATCTAACGTTACATTAATATCCTGCGCAATAGCGGTTGGTGCTGTAATGTCTGTTGAATTGACACTAATACACAATTGGTTATTATCTTCATTGGTTTCTTCAAAAAGCATGTTACCATCTACAACCCAAATTACTTGGTAATTTGTATTATTCATCAAAAATGGTATGGTTGTGTTTATGGTTGCAGTCGCGCTACTTTGGTTTATTGCCATATCTAAAGTCGTAGTACCTAATAACTCATCAGTATTAACATCAAACATACAATCTGTAGACAGATAAGCAGAAACCTGAACATCGTCTATTAAAAATGGTATTGTGGTAAAAGCAGATGCTATGTCCACACTTATATCTAGAGTATTCCCTTCAACAACATTTAAACTCTGTGGATTCGGATTTTGCAATGTAAAATCTACTGTATTTTCCAATGTTATAACATTGTCTAATTCATTAAACTCTGGAACCGTTGCATTTATAATCTCCGCTTTCAAAGTAGCTTGTGGATTGGCTGAAGGCCAGTTAATATTGTATATAGATGTTCCTCCTGCAGTTACTTGAATAGGGATTTGGCCTATTAAAATCTCTGCACCATTTTCAGTAAAATAAGTAAAGCGCAATTCTGCATCAGAATCTAAAATCCCATCATTGCCCACTTCTGCTTGAAGCTGTGTGATGTTATTTCCACCTTGCATAGTATTAAAAGCAATGAATTCTTCAAAATATAAGTTAGAAGCATCTCCAACTATAATCACTCTGGTTGCTTCATTATTATCTTCATTCAACTCCACTATTTCATTTTCTGAGTCTATAAAGACTTTGACAACATTTGCTCCAGGTATATTGGATTGAAATGGTACAGGCACGGTCACAGTATTATTAGTATCTGTTAAAAGACCTGGCACATTTTGTATAGTTGCAATTTCTACTTCATTTACGAAAACTTTCAAATCCATTTCGTCTGCAACATTTTGAAAACCTAAGTTTTCGTAGGTAATGTCTAAAGTGACTGGTTCATTAACATCAGGATTTAGTAAAGAAGGATTTATAAATTCTGAAAGTGTACGCATATCTGAAAGACTTTCAACTTCAACATCTCTTGTATAAACATTGTTTGTGTCGTCGCACTCTAAATAATCATTATCTGGATCGACGGTAAATGTAAATGTGTAAGTACCTAACTCATTAAAGACGAAAGAAGTTGGCAAAAAGACTGGGTAACCTGTTGGTGGTTCATCACATTCATTTACATTATTTATGGTCACAGTTCCTAAATCTAAAATTGCTGGTATACCTGGACCACTGACTTCAAACTTAACATTAACCGCACTTGCAGTGTAAGCGTTAAATGCTCTCAAATTAATGTTTGGAACAACGTTTTCAAACTGAAAAAATGTATCATCTTGCCAAAATTGATTTGGCCCTGGTCGTTGTAACCTAAACTCATGACAGAGTTCTATGCTTCCTGCCGTGTTATTTGCTTCACTATTTTCATCAATGTCATTATTAGAATCCACAAAAACAGTTAATTCAGAATCCTCTGGAGCTAATGGCGCATTTACAGAGATTATTGTTGAATTAAATGGATTTAAAGTGCCATTAAAAACTTGTGTATAACTTGAAATACCGCCTGGGCTATCGACTTGGAAAAGTACTGTGAAACCAGTTGAATTCGCAATTTGTCCGTTATTTCTTATTTCTGCACTGTAAGTAACATTGCCACCGTCTAAAGGATCGATTGGACTCACTGTCAAATTATCGTGACAAAGCCCAACAACCAAGTCTGGTTTACACTCTACAACGTTTCTTGAACCCGAACCACCATTGTTGGTTTCATTTATTTCTATTACTTGGTCTGAGCTATCTATATCTAAGACAAAACTATACTGTGCTGCTTCTGCATAAGGATTTGGGATAGAAACACTTCCAGTTTGATTTACATTTAGGACACCATTATAAACCTCTTGATATGTATTTTCTAGAACACCGTTTTTAAAGACTTGAATAGTTGTTGTAAAAGGAACAGATGTTGGTACATTACCATTATTTCTAATGCCAAAACTGACATCTGTACCAATATTTTGACATAGATATAATATTCCATTAGGGCCGCCATTGAAAACTAAATCTGGTTTTGGCTCTAGAATTTCTATACTATCAGAATTTACATTATTAGCCAGATTACTTTCTAGAAGCAAACCATTTGAATCTGCGATGGCCTGAACAGTATAAACACCTACTCCACTAAATGTTAAGTTATTATAAGTAAACACTTGAGACTGACCTGAGGCTAATGGTGGAATCGTTTCATTATTAGGCAATGCTGTAAATCCTAGACTTTGTGAAATGGCAAGATTTGTGTTTTGTAAGGCATCTTGAAAACCTATATTGGTAACTATAATACTCAATGAGGCTGTAGGATTACCAATGTCTAATGCTTCATCAGGGTTAAAACTTACACTTACTCTATAATCTACTGGGTCCGGATTAACAATAAACTGACCTGTAAACTCGTCTGATGTAAGTGTGAAATCTGTAACACTACCTGTAAAGTTATATAAGCCTGGTGCTATAAAATTGCCATTTGGTATAAATACATTAAAATTACCAGCATTATTCGTGTAGCCAATAAAGGTTTCCCCAAGTTCTGTAACATATATAGAAACCTCGGCACCTTTTACAGTTGGGTCATCTAATTCTACTGCCAAATCTGTATAGCTAGCATTTCCTGAAATTCTGTATTTTGTCGACGTTGTTCCAGAAGATGGATTTACAGCAACATTTGTAACGTCTATATTTCCAGGCACATTATATTCACCATTTACAAATGGTCTTACAGCTGTATTATCTAGTTCATTACTTTCTGCGATGTCGTTATTTTTATCAATAATAACCTGCATTGGTACGAATGCATCTACAGATGGTGTGGTTATTTGCCATGTAACTATTGTAGAACTTTGAGGTGGAATAACATTAACAAAGACATCTGGATAAACCGTATCGTCAAATTGATTTACCAAACCTACACTAAAGTTTTCTGCTGGCAAATCACTTGCATTATGTACTTCTGCTGATACCGTTAAAGAAGTATTTACATCAGGATTATCTTCGCTAAACTGAATATCACTAGCAAAAATTTCTATGTCGTTTGGTTCTAACACATCTGGCGCATCAAATGGACCAAATATAGATTCGCAACCATTTAGTACTGTTTGTACAAGTACTTGGTAGTTTTGATGGACAGCTAATGGCGTTATACTTCCCACATAAGTCTTACCATCAATTAGATTAGTATCACTTGGGTCTAATTCAGAAAGTACAATTGTACGGTCATTAGCTCCAGAATAATTACCATCAGAATTAAAGTCGACAATTGCTCTTGGGAAGCCAAATCCAGGCATTTCATTATTGACGTCAAAATACACTACTTCAAAAGTATAGGTATCTGTTGGCGCTCCCTCTATAGGGCTTACAACTGTATTAGCAAAACCTATATTCCCGGTAAAATCAAAAGATTGAGCGCCTGGATATACTGTATTGTCATTATCGTTACAATCGCCACCTTGAGCAACATAGCCAGCAGGTTTAGCACATGAAGTTATGGTATTGTTATCATCACCAAAACCGTCCATATCATTGTCTGCGTACCATATATTTGTCGGGTTTTGGTCTTCTACTGTTACGTTTGAAATTGCTGTACTACTATTACCATTCACATCTGTAACTGTTAGTGTTACAGTTTCTAAACCTATATCTGAACACGAAAAACTCATTTTGTCAATAGTAATGCTGGCAATACCGCAGTTATCGGTCGAACCGTTATCAACAGCATTTGCCATTAGAGTTCCTTGACCATTCTCGTCAATTTCAACGGTAACATCTTGTGCTACAGCGATTGGCGCTAAATTATCTTCTACAGTGACAGTTGCTGTTCCGGTTTCTGAGTTTCCTAAACCATCTGAAACTGTTAAAATAACTGCATTTGGTCCGATATCAGAACAATCAAAAGAGGTGATATTTAAACTCAAAGACGTTGTGCCGCTTGAAGTTGAACCGTTATCAATATCTTCTGGAGATATAGTCACAAGTCCATTTGGATCAAGTTGTACGGTAATATCTTGTGTAATTACATTTGGCAAAGAAGCATTTTGAACAGTAACTATTGCCGTGTCTGACTCTGAGTTCCCACTACCATCTGTTACTGTTAGGGTAACAGTATTCGGGCCTAAATCGCTTACTGTAAACGTATCGATGTCTAAGCTTAAATTAGCAATGCCACAATCGTCTGTAGAACCTCCATCTACATCATCTGGCTCTATTTTTACTATACCATCACCACCTAATTGCACATTAATATCTTGTGTAACTACGGTAGGTGGATTTAATTCTTGTACAGTAACTGTAGCCGTACCAACTCCTGAGTTATCATTGATATCTGTAACAGTTAATGTCACTGTATTTGGTCCAATATCATCACAATTAAAAGTAGTTTTATTTAAAACCATGCTATCGATAGCACAGTTGTCCGTAGAACCATTATTTATTTGTGCCGGAGTAATAGTTGCTTGACCTGTCGCATCTAATTGAATGGTAATATCTTGAGTTACAACTTCTGGTTTAGCAATATCCAAAACTGTAACGGTCGCCGTGGCAGAATCTGTATTATTGTCCAAGTCTGTAACCGTCAATGTCACTGTATTATCTCCTATATCATTACAATCAAAATAGTTGATATCTAAACTTAAGTTGGAAGTACCACAGTTTAAAATCGAGCCATTATCTACTTGATTTGGTGTAATATTAACTTCGCCATTTGCATCTAGCTGGACAGTAATGTCCTGTGCAATAGCAACAGGCTGATCACAAAGGGTTGTAAAGTTTTGGAAATTTGACCATTGGCTTTGGTTACTGATTTCGCAATTAGATCTTACAAAAAAGTAATAAGTCGTATTTGCAGTCAGTGAAGTTAGATCTATAGTATTAATTCCAGTGCCTATATTGCCTGTAGGAGGAGTTGCACCGTCTGGGATTGACCATCTGTATTTAAGACATAATCATAACCTAGAAGAGCAGTAGCCTCTACACCCCAAGACATTGTTGCAGATGTATTGGTAATGTTGGTAACGTTTAAGTTAGTCGGTATTTGACAAGGTAAAGATGAAGTGGTTTCGGAGGCTGCAAGTCCTGGTGTAAGGTATAAATTACCATTTTGACTTAAAGCATACTCAAAGAAGGCAAAATGATACGTGCTAGTAGGATCTAAGTCAGTAAGTTGAAAAACTTCACCTGTACCACTGAAGGCAACAAAATTGCCAGTGCCAATCTCATCTCCACTTCCAAATAAGTTGCTTGCCAAATAATTTGTTAAATCTGTTGGCGAAGCATCCACAGGACTATCTTTTTTGACAAGAACCAATCGATGAGATCCATCACCTTTGTCAAAATCTACAACCATAGAAGTAGATGTTATGACGCTGAAAAGCGGATTGGATACCTGGATGGTAGGTGTAGTGCCAAAAGTTTGCTCTTGAAACGTATAGCCGGGTCTTAAATAAACTTTTCCAGAGCTAGTTCCGTTATATTCAAATAGTTCGAAATAATAATTAGTTCCTGGATTTAGATTTGTAACATTAACAGAATTTCCAGTACTGTCGTAAATAACATAATTATCTGTTCCAATTTCTGCCCACGATTGACCAAACGAGCCAGAAGAACTATAGTTCACTAAATCTTGAGGTTCCACATCAACAGGACTTCCTTCTTTGGCGATTAGTATTCTGCCGTTACCATTTCCATTGGTCCAATTGAGATTAAAGGATGAATTGGTCTTAGAGTTAAAGAAAACACTAGTGGAGTTTATCGTTGGCGGTCCAATTGTAGCTTGCGAACTTTCGAAGACAGGATTACTGTTGGTGTCTAAACCTGTGAGGTAGAAAGTATTGGTTGCTGTACCATTATATTCAAAAACTTTAAAATGATATGTCGTATTTGGTAGAAGTCCATAAAGCCAGAAACCAAGACCTGTTCCATCGTAAACAACATATTCATTGGGGTTTAGTGTATCACCGCTGCCGAATGTGTTACTAGCCGTATAACTAGTACCATCAACGGGACTTCCTGTTACAGGGTTTCCAGCTCGAGCAACTACAATTCTTCTTCCGCCATTGCCTAACTGAGCACCTCCGTTGTTAAATACATACATTTGATTTCCATTTAAATTAGAAAAGTTTAAAGTAGTGGTATTTTCTGTTGGTGCCGTTGCTGTTTCTTGACTGCCAATAGCAGCTACAGCTGAATTTGGTATCGAAGTACTTGTTAGATATACCTTACCGCTTGAACTTCCGTTAAACTCGAAAACTGCGAAGTGATACACAGTACCCGGCTGAAGATTTGATACGGCATCAGACGAACCATTACCATCATATAGCACGTAGTTTCCTGTATTACCAATTTGAGCCCATGATGTTCCAAAATTGCTATTTTCAGAATAATCTGTAAGTTGCTGTGGTTCGACATCTACTGGACTACCAGCTTTTGCAACCAATATTCTTCCGGAACCATCTCCATTGGTCCAATTAACAGTCATGGAATTTCCATCAACATTTGAGAAAGTGATATTGCTAGCTTGGGTTGTTGGAGGGCCAAGTGTAGCTTGCGAACTTTCAAAAACTGGATTATTGTTAATGTCTAATCCCGTTAAGTAAGCCGTATTTGCTCCTGTTCCATTGTACTCAAAGACTTTAAAATGATATGTCGTATTTGGCAGAAGTCCATAGAGCCAGAAACCAAGTCCTGTTCCATCATAGATAATATATTCACCTGCATCTAGAGTGTCACCGCTCCCAAAAGTACTACTAGCCGTATAATCAGTACCGTCAACGGGACTTCCTGTTACAGGTCCTCCAGCTTTTGCCACAACAATTCTTCTAGCACCATTTCCTAATTGGGCACCTCCATTATTGAACACGTACATTTGATTTCCATTAATATTAATAAAATTTAAACTTGTTGTGTTTTCTGTAGGTCCTGTTGCAGTAGTCTGGCTAGCTATAGCTGGCACAGCCGAATTTGGTGTAGAAGTACTGGTAAGATACACTTTGCCGTTTGAACTTCCATTAAACTCGAATACTGCAAAGTGATAAGTTGTTCCAGGTTGAAGATTTGATACAGCATCAGACGAACCATTACTGTCATATAGTACATAGTTTCCTGTATTACCAATTTGAGCCCATGATGTTCCAAAATTACTACTTGCAGAATAATCTGTAAGTTGTTGTGGCTCGACATCTACTGGACTACCAGCTTTTGCAACCAATATTCTACCAGAACCATCTCCATTGGTCCAATTGACAGTCATAGAATTTCCATCAACATTTGAAAAGGTGATATTGCTAGCTTGGGTTGTTGGAGGGCCAAGTGTAGCTTGCGAACTTTCAAAAACGGGATTGTTGTTTGTGTCTAATCCAGTTAAGTAAGCTGTATTTGCTCCTGTTCCATCGTATTCAAAGACTTTAAAATGGTAAGTAGTATTTGGCTGAAGTCCATAAAGCCAGAAACCAAGACTTGTTCCATCATAAACAACATATTCATCTGCATTCAATGTATCGCCGTTGCCCAAAGTCCCGCTTGAGTTATAATCAATACCATCTGTGGGACTACCTGTTACAGGACCTCCAGCTTTGGCCACAACAATTCTTCTGGCACCATTTCCTAATTGAGCACCTCCATTATTGAAGACGTACATTTGATTTCCATTAATATTAGAAAAATTTAAAGCAGTAGTGTTCTCATTGGGAGCAGAACTCGTTGTTTGACTTGCCGTTGTTCCAGGTATGGACGGAATACTAGTTGTGGTTAAGAATACTTTTCCGTCACCACTTCCATTATACTCAAAAAGTGCAAAATGATAGGTTGTTCCAGGTTGAAGATTTAGTACTGTATCCGAAGCGCCAGTGCTTTCATAAATGACATAATTACCTGTACTGCCAATTTGGTAAGTTCCAAAATTACTACTTGCAGAATAGTCTGTAAGTTGTTGTGGTTCGACATCTACCGGACTGCCTTCTTTGGCTATTAATATTCTTCCGGTTCCATTACCATTAGTCCAGTCTAATTTCATGGAATTTCCATCTACATTTGTAATCAAGATATTACTGGCCTGAACAGTAGGGTTTGTCAATGTAGATTGACTCCCTTCTAAAAATGATGAAGTGAGATAATTAGTTAAGGTGTTAGTACCATTATACTCGTAAACCCTAAAATGATACGTTGTGCTATGGTCTAAACCATAAAGCCAAAAACCACTGCCAGCACCATCGTAAACAACAAATTCTCCTGGAGCAGGTTCATTGCCATTACCGTATGTTGAATTTGAGACATAATCAATACCATTTGAAGGTATAGCAGTTACTGGATTTCCTTCGCTAGCTATAACAATTCGTCTTGCACCATCTCCTACTGTAAAGGACATGTACATTTGATCTCCATTAATGTTCGTGAAGTTTAAGTTGGAAGCAGGAATTGTTGGCTCCTGCGCAACCGATAAGTTGGGTAGGAACATTAAACTGAAGATTAGAATCAAAGATTTTAATCGTAACTTTTGTTTCATATTAAATCGATTTTGGTTAAAACTATTAGTTATTTTCACTTGAAAAATTATTTACTTTTATATTGACAGATCAGAACACTTTGAAAAATTCTAGAATAATTGGCTCTTTTCTTATAGGATTAATCTTGTTCTGATGTTTTATTTTATTGTACATAAGCTCTTTTCATTTCAATAAAACTGATTTTCCAATTCTATTTTTGTATTCTGTCAGTACTATTTCATTTATCTTAACGGTGTATGGAATTGCATAGAATACCTTATTCGTTATTTAGTTTTAGACAAAAAGGATAGCACGCGATATAAACATTCATATGCTTTCTTAGTTTTCTAAAATGAAATCTCATTTTTAAAAATTTGTTTGTTTATCTAATATTAATAAGTTAGTTAGTAACTTTATGTCCTATTCTATAAGGATATAACAACATCTGTGCTAAATTATAAAGATTTCTTAAAGATGTTTTTGTGAATGTATAGTTTGCATTTTAAAATATATAACTTGTATTTTTTGTTAAAACACTTAGCCATTTTATTTTCTTCACGTAATAAGAATTACAAATTATAATGTATTCTTTACTAAATATAAATAATTTCAATATATTGTCTGAAAATATTTTAGTTTTAGACAACCATTCCTAAACACCTATGATTAAAGCAATTATTGTTGACGACGAGATCAAGTCTATTATCAGTTTAAAATGGGAGTTATCTAATTTTTCAGAAGAAATTCTCATCAAGGAAACATTTACTAGACCCGAAGAAGCTATAGCCTATCTTCAAACACATAACATAGATTGTGTTTTTCTTGATATCGAAATGCAGGAAATTGATGGATTTCAGTTTTTAAAAGCTTTCCCTACACGTAATTTTTGTGTTGTTTTTGTCACAGCCTATGACAGCTATGCCATAAATGCTATTAAAGAAAGAGCTTTTGACTACTTGCTTAAACCTGTAGATATAGACGATTTAAACCAAACGATAGGAAGGATTAAAGCTTATCTAAAGTCCAAAAGCAGGTCAGAGCATACGGAGTACAGTGGTAATTTGAGCTTGAAAAAACAAATCAAACTTTATATAGATGGTCATTTGCGAATTTTTTCGCCAGAGGAAATAGTATTTTGCAAAAGCGATGGTAATTATTGCCATTTACACTTAAAAGACGGACAACACTATTTGTTGTCTAAGAAATTAAAAGATGTTGAGAAAGAGCTGATTGACACAATTTTTATAAGGGTTCATAATTCTTACAATGTCAATTTAACTATGGTTAGGTCTTATGACAAAACAAACCAAGTTCTCTGTCTTATAAATGGAAAGAAAATCCCAGTTTCTCGTTCTAAAAAGAATTTGGTTTTACAAAAATTAACCAGTGGAAAATAACTTTTTGGAAAATATAAGCTGGAGTTTTACTTCTGTATTGTGTATTATCCTTGCTGTAATTTGTTTGCTAATTTACGTCAAATCCAAACAAAAAGAATTTCTTTATTATGGCTTATATAACTTCATATTATGTACTTATGTGTTTTTAAAAACACCTTATTTCCCCGAATTTATAAGAGAGTACATTTATAGTACTAATCTCGTTATTTATAATTATTACAGTCAGTCGGTGTACATCTTTTTTTTGTTTATGTTTTATATGTACTTTATAGACGTAAACATTAATTATCCAAAATCATACAAGGCAATAAAAATATTTCTTCTGGTTTTAGTTATCATATTTACGTTATTATTTATTGGCGGCTGTTTTACAGATATTTATATACTTTATAAAACCCTATTCTTATATGCTTTTCTACCCTGCGCATTTGTATTAACTATTTACCTTATTTACTTGTTTTTTAGTAAAAAAACTAAAACTCAACTTGGCATTTTTAGTATAATAGGTGTTATACTATACAACGTGTTTGCGTACATAGCTTTACTAAAAACACATCTTACCGATGAGGCAAGTCCTATCGTATATTTTTACTATGGAATATGCCTAGAATCCATTGTTTTTATTTTTGGATTGGGTTATAAAATAAACCTCCTTTATGAAGCAAAGCAGGACGCCCAGTATACCATTTTAAAGGAACAAAAACGCTTGAATAAAATTCAAGAAAACTATCAAAGAAATCTGGAAAAGAGAATTGAAGAAAGAGAGATTCAACTTTTGGAATCACAGAAACTAGCAGAAGAAATCAAAATAGAGGGCCTAAAAAAAGACTATCTTGCTCAAATAAAGACACTTCATTTAAAGTCTTTGCAGAGTCAAATGAACCCACATTTTA
This sequence comes from Bacteroidia bacterium, assembly GCA_030429455.1. GTDB lineage: Bacteria > Bacteroidota > Bacteroidia > Flavobacteriales > Flavobacteriaceae > Psychroflexus. The sequence goes on from JAUIFC010000036.1 coordinate 26,158, forward strand.
TATTTAATGCTCTAAATTCAATTAAGGTATATTTGATTGAAAATAAAAAAAATGAAGCTATTTTTTACCTTAATAAATTCTCTAAACTTATTCGTAAAATACTAGAGAGTTCTAGGATTGATTTTCACAGTCTAGAAGAAGAACTTGAAATCATTGAGCTTTATCTGAATATTGAAAATATAAGATTTGAAAATCAAATTGAACTTAAATTGATTAGAGAAAACACTAGATTTGACAATGTCAAGGTACCCTCTTTATTCTTGCAACCTTTTATTGAAAATACCATTTGGCATGGGTTTAAAGCCGATCAAACTAATAAAAAAATTAGCATACATATTACAAAAAAAGAGAGAGGTGCAGAAGTTTTACTCATTGATAATGGCATTGGACGAAAAGCAGCAAAATTAGTCAAAAGCAAAAAAACCATTAAACGAAAGTCTGTTGGATTAGAAATGACAAAAGATAGATTTAATTATTTTAATCAAAAGTATGATTTTCAATACGATTTTCACTTTATTGACTTGTGTGATGAGTATGGGAAAGCCCTAGGAACAAAAGTGGTTTTTAGTCTATTTAGTTGACATGATTCGCCATTCTCTTACCTATCAAATCTATCAGGGTAATATTAAATCGACACCTTATTTTAAGACCGTCACATCAACTAACAAAATTGAAGAATAATCTGTACTTATTGCAAGAAGAAAGCAAAAAAGAGAAGTAAAAACAAGAGAAGCTGATCATCATAAAAGTTAATAAACGTCTAAAAATCCATCCAAACTAAAACGATAATAGAAAAGAGGAAGATGATTAAATCAACTTCCTCTTTTTAACAATATTCTATTAAAAAATACTATCTAATGCTTCACCGCAATACGTTTGTTAAACACATGTCCATGACTTGTAATTTGTAGCAGATAGACCCCTTCTGCAAGTTGAACAGGCATTTCGAAGGATGCGCTGTCTTGCATTATTTGAATCCCATCAATTCTCATTTCACGTCCGTATAAATCCACCAATTTGAACTGTTCTATGTTCAGTTCTCCTTCCCATGTAATGCTCAGCTTTCTGTGCTGCGTAGACACAAACGGGTTAGGATACACATCAGCATTCTGTACG
>JAUIFC010000255.1 GCA_030429455.1 Bacteroidia bacterium
TTAAAGATTTATATGCTGAGATAACAGAACACCCTGCAAAAAATCTATTAGAGGTAAACAAAGAGATTTTCGAACTATTAATCAATGGGACAAGTGTTGATAAGAATGAATTGACAGGAGAAGAATATCCAACAGTTCAATTTATTGATTTTAAAAATCCAGAAAACAATAGCTTTATAGCCATCAATCAATTTCGAATAGATACACCCGGTACACCAAAAGGTTTTATTATTCCGGATATTGTACTATTCGTTAATGGACTGCCTTTAGTCGTTGTGGAGTGTAAAGATCAAAATGAATTCACCGCTAACCCACTTACAGAAGCCTACAAGCAGTTAAGGCGGTACAGCAATCAACGAATAGAAACTCACGAAGCAGGCTTAAAAGAAGGAGAAGAGCGTCTTTTTCATTTTAATCAATTATGTATTGCTACCTATGGTGATGATGCCACCTATGGCACAATTACATCAACAGATCAATACTTCTTGAACTGGAAAGATATTTACCCTGAACATTTAAAAACCTTTAAGGCACCCCTAGGAAAAGAGAGAAGACAAGAACAGCTTATTCAAGGCATGTTGTCTAAAAATAACCTCCTTGATTTACTTCAAAATTTCACCCTCTTTATGGAAGTAGGTGAAGGTAAAGAAATTAAAATAGTAAGTCGTTATCAGCAATTTAGAGCTGTTCAAAAAATTAAGGAGCGCTTATTAAAAGGGGAGACACCATCGGAACGCTCTGGTGTTATTTGGCATACACAAGGTTCAGGAAAGTCTTTAACCATGGTGTTTTTAATCAGAAAAATAAGGACTGTACAGGCCTTAAGCGATTATAAAATCATCATTGTAAACGACCGTACCGATTTAGAAGAACAACTGGGCAACACAGCAAAATATACAGGAGAGAAAATTGATTATGTATCTAAAATAGGAGAATTAAAACCCAAACTCTCAACCGAAAACTCTAACATTACCATGGTCATGCTACAGAAGTTTCAAGAAAGAAATACTTCTCAAACACCCGATTATCTAGTTAGGGAGGCAGCAGAACCAATTCCGGAATATACTGATTTTGGAGTGGTAAACACTTCAGACAGGATTCTCATTCTACAGGATGAAAGTCACAGAACTGTTAATTCTGATTTAGGAGACAATATGTTTGCGGCATTTCCTAATTCTACAAAAATTGCATTCACAGGTACGCCCTTAATAACCGACAGACACAGAACGAGAACAGTTGATCGCTTTGGTGATTATATTGACAAGTATAAGTTACAGGATGCCGTTCTTGATGGAGCAACTGTTCAGATACTTTATGAAGGAAAAACAGCAGATACAGCTTTGAATGAAAAAGCAGTCTTTGATAAAAAGTTTGAAGACTTGTTTAAGGAAAGAACCGATGAAGAACTACTAGCTATTAAAAAGAAATATGGAACCTATGGTGATATACTGGAAGCCGAGGAACGCATCAAGCTGATTGCAACAGATATGGTAAACCATTATGTTACAAACATTCTGCCTAATGACTTTAAAGCTCAAGTAGTATGTTCTTCAAAATTAGCTGCAGTACGCTATAAAAAATATATAGACTTAGCCTTACTCGAAGTCATTAGAGAAAAAGAAGTTGATGATAACTATGAACCCGAACTTCTTAAGAAATTGAAATTCCTAAAATCAGCAGTAATTGTATCAAGCGATGATACTAACGAACTAGCGGAAATTACCCAAGCAAGAAAAGAATCTAAAGCTGTAAACGCAGTTGAAAATTTCAAAAAGAAGATAGATTACGACGAGCCTAATACAGGAATCGCTTTTATAGTAGTTTGCGATATGTTACTTACAGGATTCGATGCCCCCATTGAGCAAATCATGTATCTGGATAAGAAACTTAAAGAACATAATTTATTACAAGCTATTGCACGTGTAAACCGAGTATATCCGGATAAAAACAGAGGTTACATCGTAGATTATATTGGTTTAGCCAATAACTTAAAAGAAGCTTTATCAATTTATGGCGGAGATGCTTTTGATGAAGTCATGCAGGGCATGAAAGATATTGAAACCGAAGTGCCGATTCTTGAAAGCAGATACCAACGCATACTTCAGTTATTTCAAGACCATAAGATTAAGTATTTCGAAGAATTTATCAATCAAAAAATTAAAGATAAACTAAATGAATACAATGTCTTAGATTCAGCAATAGATTTAATGCAGGACATTAAACTACGGGCTAGTTTCACAACTTACTTAAAAGCATTTCAGGAAAGTATGGATGTAATATTGCCGAACGAAGCAGCGACACCATATAAGATTCCAGCAAAGCGCTTAGGTTATCTATTGATAAAAATAAAAGAGCGATACAAGGATGACACGTTGGATATTGCGGGCTCTGGTAATAAGATAAAACGGCTAGTTAATGAACATTTAATTAGCTTAGGCATAAATCCTAAAATTCCGCCAACAGAGTTGTTTTCTTCAAACTTCATTGAAGAACTGGAAAAGAATAAAACGCCTAAAGCTAAAGCCAGCGAAATGGAGCACGCCACCCGTAAGCATATAAAAGTGAACCTTGCTGATGACCCAGTATTTTATAAAACCATGAGTGAGAAATTGGATTCTATCATTCAATCGCATTGGGAAGATTGGGATGCTATTTTGGAAGGCTTAATTGATTTACGTGCTGAGTTAGAAGAAGGTCGAAAAGAAGGCTCAATAGAAGGTATTTCTGTACAGGAAGCTCCATTTTATGATCTTATCGTTGATATTGCCTACGGAAAAAATGCTTCTAATGAAATTATGCATCAATTAAAACCTATAATTAACCAAGTGTTACCACTTATTAAGAAAGAGATTTCAATAGCTCGGTTTTGGAAGAAGCAAGATGAAGTTGAAAAATTAAGAGGAAAAATAGCCGATATCATTTTTGCAATTGCTGGTGAATTAGATCTAGACCCAGTGATTGACAAGACAGATAAAATTGTTTCAGAAATACTATCATTAGCAAAAAAAAGACATTACAATTTACTTAATGACAACTCATAGATACAAAGACATAGAATATGCTCTGAAAAAGAGCAACCGAAAAACTTCCAGCATCTATATTGAACGTGATGGGAGTATTTCTGTGTTAGTACCTCAACAGTTATCGCACCCAGAGATAGAAGATATTCTTGAAAAGAAACGTTATAAAATATACAGTCATTTAGCTGAGTGGGAAGATGCAAATACTAGTAGAGTCTATAGAGAATTTGTGAGTGGTGAAGGGTTTTATTACTTAGGGAGAACCTATAAATTAGAAATAGTAGAAGATCAAGACAAGCCTTTAAAACTTAAAAACGGTCATTTCCTTTTAAGAAAGAAAGACCTATCAAAGGCAAAAGAACACTTCGTGAATTTTTATAAGTCTAAGGGGAAGAGTAAAATTCAAGAACGCGTTGATTATTGGAAAAAAAGACTTCATGTAGAGCCTAATGAAGTGCGCATAATGGAGCTTCAAAATCGATGGGGATCTTGTACAGAAAAAAGAAATATAAATTTTCATTGGAAATCTATCATGACTCCAATATCAATTATCGATTACATAATTGCGCATGAGTTAACTCATTTAATTCATCCAAATCACTCAGATGCATTTTGGTTTGAGCTAGACAAGGTAATGCCAGATTACCACCAACGTAAATCTTGGTTGAAAGTACACGGCGCAGGAATGGACTTATAAAATATGATTCAACTCACCAAAACAGACTTTATTCAATATCTCAATTGCCCAGAATCCTTATGGCTTTTGAAAAACAAACCTGAAGACTATCCTAAAGGTGAGTTTTCTTTGTTTTTGGAAAAATTGATTAAAGAAGGTTATGAGGTTGAAGAATATGCACAACGACTATTCCCAAATGCTAATAAACTTCCTGATTTTGGTTCAGCAGAGGTAACCAAAAAAGAAATAGACAAAGGTGATACTAAATTTTTTCAAGCCAGTTTTGAAACTGAAAAAGGTGTTTTTGCGCGTATTGATATCCTAGAAAAAAAGGCAGATGATACATGGCATATTTATGAGGTAAAATCATCAACCAGTATCAAAAAGGATAAAAAGCATAATCATCTAAAGGACGCTTGTTTTCAAAAGTATGCAATGCTAGAAAATGGATACAAAGTATCTCAAGTTTC
>JAUIFC010000256.1 GCA_030429455.1 Bacteroidia bacterium
CAAACTTTTGTGCGAAAGATTGACCAAAAGGGCACTTTTATACAGTTCGTCATAGTGCGCGGCTAATCGCAATGCTGTTTTGTTTGGACTTTCTTCAACAAAAATCACCAGTACCGCTTGGTTGTTGTGGGTTTTAATGTTGTAAGTAACACGGTCAAAATTTCCTGTGGCAGATAAGTTGTTCAAGCCGTCGTTGAGGTCGGTGTAAGGGATTTTTTGACCCGTTTCGATTTTAAGTTTTCCTCTGATGTAATTTCTTGGGTAGGTTTCATTGCCAACTATGGAAATGTCATCGATAACTAGTGAATCCGAAATCGTGATGGCTTTTAGGGCTTGGTTTGGCGCATTTTGCATATCAGCGATTTCCTTTAACGCCATGAGGGCATTTTGTCCAGCCTGATAACCTTGCTTGATAATGGTTTCTCCATCTTCAAACGACAATACGCTGTATTCATCTATATTGGGTCGGATGTAGATGTCCGTAAGACCTCTTTTGGAGGTCATGGCTTTGATGGTTCTAAAATTATTGACCTGTGTCATAATGCCTAGACCAGATTTCAACCGTTCTTTGCCAAACAAACTGTCTTGAACATCGACACCGATAATGATGTCCATTTGTTTTTGTTTTAAATGTTCGATAGGGTAGTTGTTCACTATTCCGCCATCTGATAGCATTTTCCCATCGATATTAACAGGCCGAAATAGGGACGGAATCGCCCCACTGGCAGAAATGGCTTGTGCTAGATTTCCTTGATCCAGCATTACCTCTTCGCCTGTTTCAATATCGGTGGCGATGCAGAAAAAAGGAATGCCGAGTTCGCTAAATTTTTGGGTGTCCACATGTTGGGTGAGTTGGGCCAAAAGGTTATAGATGTTCTGGCCTTTCGAAATCCCACTGGGAAGATTTATTTTAAAATTGTCAAACGGAAAGCTGAACGAATAGCGTTCGGCATCGTTACGTTCTTTAAAAGTTTTAGCAGCTCTTGGCAAGTCGTCTTGAATGAGTGTTGTGAAATCGGTTGCTTTGAAAATAGAATCCAATTGTGAAGCCTTATAGCCAGAAGCATACAAGCCACCAATCACCGCACCCATGCTCGTCCCACCGATGTAGTCGATTTTTATACCGCTTTCCTCGATAACTTTCAGCACACCGATATGCGCTAAGCCTTTCGCTCCACCGCCACTTAATACCAAGCCGATTTTAGGTGGTTTTTGCTGCGTTTGAGCTTCAATCGGATGAAGACTCAATAACATGATAAGGAGCAAAATGGCCTTCGTTTTCATGCGTTTTCAGAAAAATAATTAGTGATGAGTTTTGCTTTGGCGTGTCCGATGATGCCAGCGATTTGTGCTTCGCTAGCGTCTTTAATTCGTTTTACAGAACGAAATTCTTTTAAAAGTTCTAAGGCTGTTTTTTCGCCAATGCCGTCTATGTGCTGTAACTCAGAATCAATGGCTTGCTTGCTTCTTTTTTGGCGGTGAAACGTGATGCCAAACCGATGGGCTTCGTTCCGCAGTTGCTGAATGACTTTTAAAGTTTCCGATTTTTTATCTAAATATAAAGGGAATTGGTCTCCGGGAAAATAAATCTCTTCTAAGCGTTTTGCAATTCCAATAATTGAAATTTTTCCTCTTAAACCTAATCGGTCTAAAGCCTTTACAGCTGAAGACAATTGTCCTTTGCCACCATCAATCACAATAAGTTGTGGCAGAGATTCATCTTCCTCTAATAGTCTTTTGTACCGACGGTGAACCACTTCTTCCATCGAAGCAAAATCGTCAGGGCCTTCGACCGTTTTGATGTTAAATTTGCGATAGTCCTTCTTGAAAGCTTTGCCATGTCTAAAAACCACACAAGCGGCAACAGGATTGGTGCCTTGAATGTTAGAGTTGTCGAAACATTCGATATGAACAGGTGGTGATGGCAATCTTAAATCCGATTGCATCTGTGTCATTAAGCGTTTGGTATGTCGTTCAGGATCTACTATTTTCATGGTTTTAAAGCGCTCCATTCTGAAAAATTTGGCATTTCGTTGGGATAACTCCACCAAACTTTTTTTATCACCGAGTTTAGGAATTTGAATGCTGATGTGTTCACCCAAGTCCACATGAAAAGGCACATAAATAAATTTGGAGCGAGAGCTGAACAATTGCCGAATTTCGATAATTCCCAATTCCAAAAGCGTCTTGTCATCCTCTTCAAGGCGTTTTTTGATTTCGATGGTATGCGAACGGATGATGGCGCCATTGACGACTTGTAAAAAATTGACATAGCCATAACTTTCATCCGATACGATAGAAAACACATCGACATTGCTGATCTTTGGATTCACAACCGTCGATTTTGATTGATAGCTTTCTAAACTGTTTATTTTTTTCTTGATGCGTTCAGCTTCTTCAAATCTAAGTTCTTCAGCAAGTGTTTTCATTTGAAGTCTAAACGCCTTTAGCGAACTTTGAAAGTTTCCTTTGACAATTTGCCGTACCGATTCTATCTGGGCATTGTATTCTTCTTCAGATTGATAAGCTTCACATGGCCCTAAACAATTCCCTAAATGGTATTCCAAACACACTTTGTATTTGCCGCCTTCAATCTTTGGAGCACTCAAGTCGTAATTACAGGTTCTAATTTGATATACGCCTTTGATAAGGCTTAGCAGGGTTTTGATGGTTTTCAAACTTGGAAAAGGACCATAATACTCACTGCCGTCTTTTATCACTTTGCGCGTTAGGAACACTCTTGGGAAACGTTCTTTTTTAATGCATAACCAAGGGTATGTTTTGTCGTCGCGTAACATGACATTAAACCGTGGTCGTCTGGTTTTGATCAAATTATTTTCCAGCAAAAGCGCGTCGGCTTCTGTTTTGACCACAATATGTTTTACAGCGACAATTTTTTTTACCATCACAGCAATCCGTCTCGAGTCGTGAGATTTGGTAAAGTAAGAGTTGACTCGTTTCTTCAGATTTTTGGCTTTGCCGACATAGAGGAGTTTGTTGTCTTTGTCATAAAATTGGTATACCCCAGGATTCTCCGGAAGGGTTTTTAAAGACAATTCTACAGACGACTCAGGCATGGTAATTTATCAAAAGCGAAAATAGAAAATATTAGAGTTCTATTTAGAAAATTAAAGGATGAATTTGACTTACAATTTTTGAGTGTTGATGCCTTTGACTATAGCCTACAAATTCAAGAATTGAAGAAGATGAAGGCAAATCAATCTATGACTTCTACGTTTTGTTTTTGGTAAAAACAGATTACAACCTACATTTGGTTGAAATTAAATATTTTAGCTTATTTTTAAACAATTGTTTGACAATTTCCTATTGTAATCACATTTTAATCTAAATCATAAAAACGATGAAAATTAAAGCCCACAAATTGTATGACAGCAACGGTTCGCAGATAACGTTTAAAAGAAGTCCGAATCAGAGTGGTATCATACAGCCAAAGTATTTGGTCATGCATTATACAGCAGGTTCTAGCGCAGAAAGTTCGATCAATTGGTTGTTAAATAAACGCGCCAGAGCTTCAGCGCATTTGGTCATAGGTCGTGATGGGTCTATTGTACAGTTGGTAGATTTTAACCGCAAAGCTTGGCATGCAGGACGAAGCAAATGGCGAGGCATAATCGGACTAAATGGCCATTCTATAGGCATCGAACTAGATAATCCAGGATTACTTGAGGGTTCACCAGGCAATTGGCGCACATCTTGGGGACGCCCTGTTTCGGATGAAGATGTACTGGTAAAGTCAAGACGCTCCGACGGCAGACCGCAAGGTTGGCATACATACACAGAAAAACAATTGGAGGTGGCTAAAGAGGCAGCGGTCACCTTGGTGCGGCATTACAATCTGGAGGAGGTTGTGGGTCACGAAGATATTTCTCCTGGCCGAAAAAACGACCCTGGTGAAGCCTTTCCCATGTCAAGTTTTAGAAATCTGGTTACTGGTAGAAGTGAAGATGATGCAGACGACGTGTACACGACCACGACGGCTTTGAATATTCGAAAAGGACCGGGCACAGAATTCGATAAATTTACAGATGTGTCTCCATTGCCAAAAGGAACACGTGTTGATGTTCTGGAAAAGAATGGCGTATGGCGAAAAGTGGATGTTTTGGACGTGGTAAATGGAGAAATGGAC
>JAUIFC010000257.1 GCA_030429455.1 Bacteroidia bacterium
TTTCGAAGTGTTCACAACACAGGTGCCATAACAAAGCGGCTCAACCGGAGCCAAGGGCGGCTTGTTTTACTTTGAAGTTTGGGAATGTTAACGAATTGTCGTAAAATTATTTATGGACAGCGTGTTTAGGCCCTTGCCCCCTTAGCCGCAGTCCGTTAGCTGCGAGACTTTTGACTTAACTGTATTTATTGTTGAAAACTTTAAGGTGAAGGTAGTGAAACAGATTTGTATCGATTCATCCCATCCTGAATAAAAATCAAAAATTCTTTATTGCATTTTGTAGGTATATATGCTATCATGGTATATGATAGTAACTGTTGATACAAACGTAATTTTCTCGGCCCTTTATAGTAGTAAAGGCGCATCGCATCAAATTTTACGTTTAGTTTTAGCAGAAAAAATAAAGCTGGCACTTTCTCCACAGGTCTACTTTGAATACTATGATGTTTTGGTAAGAGCGGAGAATTTAGTTAAACTTAACCTAACAATTGAAGAAGTTGAAAATATATTGGATTTGTTGGCACTATTAGCACAGAAACATTCCATATACTTCCTGCTTAGACCTAATCTGGTTGATGAGAAAGATAACATGATCGCTGAATGTGCCTTTGCAAGTAAAAGTAAATATTTGATAACGTCTAATGTCCGGGATTTTAAAAGTGGAGAATTAAAGGGATTTGAATTTCAAATTATAACACCAGGAGAGTTTTATAAATTGTGGGAGTCAAAATATGAGTAGAACACAAGTAGTTACCTTAAGAATGCCGATAGAATTGAAGAGAAGGCTAGAAAGAGAAGCAAAATATCAAGGGGTTTCAATAAACCAGTTGACGAATTATTTAATAAACATTCAATTAACTCAGGCAGAAGCCATTTCAGCTTTGGAATCTCGTTTATCTCAGAAGTCGATCAAAGATCTAAAAACTAAAGTCGGTAGAATACTGGACAAAGTGCCGGATCGAGAAGTCCCGGAGTGGGATTCTGTAGATTCATAAAAGTTAGAATTTGCTACACAAATCTTGCTTGAATAATCGCAGCTAACAAAGTGGCTCAACCGGACCCAAGGGCGGCTTGTTTTACTTTGAAGTTTTATCGTTTTTATCAAATTGTGTAAAATTGCTTATGGATAGTGTGTTTGTGCCCTGGGCCCGGTTAGCCACAGTCCGTTATGCGGCTATTTGTATGTGAAAGTTTGGAGTTGACTTTATGGATTTTAAAAGATGATGCGATATGGTAAATTAGAACGATATGACATCATGTCTGTTCTTTATGAGGATAGCTTTGGAACTGTCTATCTGGCTAAACACAAAATATTGCAATGTAATGTTGCGCTAAAGATTTTCTACAAATATGTGTCCGATATGGAATCCCGGGAAAACTTCATCATAAACGCTAGGATTGTTGCGAATTTTCAGCATCCTTCCATAATTGATATTTTTGATGCTGGCTTGACACATGAAAATGTCTTCTTTGTTGTATATGAATATTTGGAAGGAGGGAGCCTTAGTGACTTTTTAAAAACTAAAGACATACAGCTTTCACCTGAACAAATCGTTGATATTCTTATAAATATTATTGATGCAATAGATTATATTCATCGTCGAGGTTATATCCATTTAACTCTAAAGACTCGTGATATACTTCAAGATAGCAATGGCTTACCAAAACTATTTAGTTTTGAAAGTGTTGTGCAAGAAAACAATTTGGAAGTAGCTAAACTTTCGCTTTTCCCTTTTTATGCAGCTCCAGAGCGTTTTGTTGGAAAACCTGATGAAATTGGACCTCACACTGATATTTGGGGATTAGGGGTAATCTTATTCGAAATGCTTACAGGAGGATATAGACCATTTACAGGTAACTCTATTCAAGAAATAATTGATTCAATTAACACAATAAGCCCAACCTCACCATCAGCTTTAAATCCTTCAATTCCACCTGAATTGGATAAAATTTGTCTAAAGTGTTTATCCAAAAAGCCTCAAAATAGATATAGCAGCGCTAATTTGTTATTAGCGGATCTCGAAAAATGGCGGCAATCAGGATCGATTACTGAAGAAAATCGGGTATTTGTAAGCCATTCTTCTCAAGATCGTAAGTTTGTTGAACGCGAGATTATAAGTAAGTTAGAAAAAAATGGCATTAAAACTTGGTATTCTAAAGTTGATATACAAACTGCATCTGAATGGCACCAAAGTATTATACATGGATTGGAATCGTGTAATTGGTTTATTTTAGTTATGTCCCCTAGGTCTTCAAATTCGGAATGGGTTAAAGATGAAGTGCATTGGGCAATTGATAAACGCCCAAGCAGAGTAATTCCTATTCTAATGGAAGATTGCAATTTTAATGATTTTCATATCCGTTTAGCCAGGATTCAATATATAGATTTTCGTAAACCCACAGAAGAATTAACAATTAAATTGATAAAAACACTTAAAGATAATGCCCCATAACCAAGCGCATCAACCGCGGAGCCAAGGGCAGCTTGTTTTACTTTGAGGTTTGGGAGTTTTAACGGAAATCAGTAAAAATTCGTAAGGCTGGTGCTTCGGGGCCCTTGTCCCCTTATGCGCGGTCCGTTATGCCACCAAAGGGGCAAGAACGGGTAGAAAAGGGAAGGCTCACTTTTTCACGAAAGATTGTAAAAAATTCGTAAATAATAAGTGTTTCGAGACTGTAAAATATTTTGTGTAAATCATCATTTATCCAGAATCAATCTGTCTTGAAATATAATCGCAAATTGTGAAATAATAAAGGGCCATCCGGAAATCGGCCGTATCCATTTTTTTTCAATATCCCTAAAGGCGAGGAACAGAATTTTCTTCAAAGCGTCATCATGGGGGAAAAGTGTTTTGGTTTTGGTCACTTTTCGTAATTGTCTATGCAATCCTTCGACGATATTGGTGGTGTAAATAATCCGCCTGATTTCTTCCGGATATTTGAAATAGGTGGAAAGGCGCGGCCAGTTGTTTTTCCATGAATTGGTAACCAGGGCATATTTTTGTCCCCACTTTTCATCGAGTTTGTCCAACTGCATCTTAGCTGCATCCTGGGTGGTTGCCTTATAAACGAGCTTGAGATCTTTCATAAATTCTTTTTGATGCTTGTAAGAAATATATCTGAGCGAATTTCTGATCTGATGAATTATGCAGAGTTGCACCTCGGCCCGGGGGAAGACACTTTCAATGGCTTCGGGAAATCCTTTCAGGCCATCGACGCAGGTAATGAAAATATCCTCAGTGCCGCGGTTACGAATTTCGGTCAATACCGCCAGCCAGAAATTGGCGCCTTCGGCATCCCCGATCCAGATACCCAAAAGATCCTTATGGCCCTCAGCATCGATTGCCAGGGCTGTGTAAGCGGCTTTAGTAGTTACCTTGCCTTCTTCTCTGACTTTGAAATGAATGGCGTCAAAATAGGCGATTGGATAGAGCCTCTCTAAAGGCCGGGCCTGCCATTCAGTCACTTTTTCCAGGACTTTGTCGGTAATGGCCGAAATGGTGGTCGGTGAAATTTCAATGCCGTAAATATCTTCGATATGGCTCTGGATGTCACGGGTGCTCATGCCTTTGGCATACATGGAAAGAATCTTGTCTTCAATGATGCCCAGGTCTTTTTGATACTTCTTGATCAGGATCGGATCGAATTCGCCTTTCCGGTCCCGGGGAATTTCAACCGTCATATTCCCCAAATCGCTTTTCAGCGTTTTTTTACTGCTGCCGTTTCGACGGTTGTCGGTTTGCTTGCCTGATTTGTCGTGTTTTTCATAGCCAAGATGACCGGTAAGTTCAGCGCCCAGCATTTCCTCAAGCAAACCTTTAATGAGTTTTTTTATAGCGCCGTCTTTGCCAAGAAGGTCGTCAACCGTTTGGCTTTTATCCAGATCAGCCTGAAGTTGTTCGATGAGTTTCTCTGATAATTTCATTGGTAAATCCTCCTGTCGCGTAAATGAATATCTTTAAACAGTTAGATTTACACAAATACTTTACGGATATCCCATGATCTATTGGCTAACTCCAGTCGCTGCGCTCCTTACGTTACCCAATAGATCAAATAATTCAGAAGCACAAAAAAGCTGGCACTTCCGATCGATGTGTTTGTGCCCTTGTCCCCTTATGCGCGGTCCGTTATACAGCATGTAA
>JAUIFC010000258.1 GCA_030429455.1 Bacteroidia bacterium
TCTTGTAATTCTTCAGGAATGTCGATAACATCAAATGTAGCGCCTTGAGTTTCGTCGTGCCATACAATTGCTCTGTTTTTAACTAAGTCGACTATACCTTTAAAATCGGCTTCTTCACCAATCGGAAGAACAATAGGTACAGCATTAGATCCTAGCATGTCTTTTACTTGCTGGCATACTGCTAAGAAGTTAGAACCTTGACGATCCATTTTGTTTACAAAGCCCATTCGAGGTACTTTGTAATTATCTGCTAGTCTCCAGTTAGTTTCAGATTGAGGCTCAACACCATCAACTGCACTAAATAAAAAAACTAATCCATCTAGTACACGAAGAGAACGGTTTACCTCAACTGTAAAATCAACGTGTCCTGGAGTGTCTATGATATTAAAGTGGTAGCCTTTAGCATCCGCAGTTGGTTTCCCGTTTTCTGTTGGGAAATTCCAAGTACAAGTTGTAGCAGCAGAAGTAATGGTAATCCCCCTTTCTTGTTCTTGTTCCATCCAGTCCATTGTTGCTGCACCATCATGCACCTCGCCAATTTTGTGAGAAACACCTGTGTAATAAAGAATACGTTCTGTAGTCGTAGTTTTTCCAGCATCAATATGTGCTGCAATCCCTATGTTTCTAGTGTATTTTAAATCTCTTGCCATTTTATGTTAGAATCTAAAGTGTGAGAATGCTTTGTTGGCTTCTGCCATTTTGTGTGTATCTACTCTTTTCTTCACTGCAGCGCCTTCTTCTTTTGCAGCAGAAATGATTTCTCCAGCTAACTTGGCTGGCATAGATTTTTCATTTCTTTTTCTAGCGTAAAGAATCAACCATTTCATGGCTGTAGATACTTTACGGTCAGGTCTTATTGGTGTAGGGATTTGGAAAGTAGCTCCACCGACTCTTCGGCTTCTTACTTCTACGTGAGGCATTACGTTGGATAATGCTTCTTTCCATAATTCTAAAGCCGTCTTTTCGTCGTCTTGCTTTTTTTCTTCTACTATATCTATGGCTTTGTAAAAAATATCGAATGCCACAGATTTTTTACCATCCCACATTAACATATTTACAAAACGAGTTACCAGTGCATCATTAAACTTTGGGTCTGGTAAGATAGGTCTCTTTTTTGCTAATCTTTTTCTCATGTCGTTTCTAAGATTTTAATTATTTCTTTGGACGCTTAGCACCGTATTTTGATCTACGTTGCAATCTACCATCTACACCCGCTGTATCCAAAGCACCACGAACAATGTGATACCTTACACCAGGTAAATCTTTTACTCTTCCACCTCTTACTAATACTATCGAGTGCTCTTGGAGGTTATGTCCTTCGCCTGGGATGTACGCGTTCACTTCTTTTCCATTAGTTAATCTAACACGAGCTACTTTTCTCATAGCCGAATTAGGTTTTTTTGGAGTAGTCGTGTAGACACGAGTACATACGCCACGTCGTTGAGGACAAGAATCCAAAGCCGCCGATTTACTCTTCTTAGCACTGGTGCTTCTTCCTTTTCTTACTAATTGTGAAATTGTTGGCATAATATGTAATAAAATAACCCCTCTTTTTGGGGTTTGCAAATCTAGAAATTTAATTTTGTAATTCCAATCAATATTTGAAAATAATTTTTATAAATTTTGGTTGGTGTTTTAAGCCTTGAAATTGCTGATTTTTAATACTTTTAACCCAAAATATTTAACATAAAATGTTTATCAGTACCATGAATGAATTTATCGATCATACCTTACTGAAGCCAAATGCAACTTCAGCACAAATTAAACAACTATGTGAAGAAGCTATGGATTTTAAATTTAAATCTGTCTGCGTAAATCCTTCGCATGTCAAACTTTCAAAAGAAATTTTAAAGAACTCCGATGTAAAAGTCTGTACGGTCATTGGCTTTCCTCTTGGTGCAAATTGTACAAAGACTAAATGTTTTGAAACTGAATTGGCATTAGAAAATGGCGCTGATGAATTTGACATGGTCATAAATGTAGGTTGGCTGAAAGAAAAGTTGTTTGATGATCTTTTATCTGAAATTAATGAACTAAAGAAAATAATTGGAGACTGTATTTTAAAGGTTATTGTCGAAATTTCACTTTTAACCGATGATGAGATTAGAATTATGACTGAAATTGTTTCGAAAAGTAATGCAGATTTCATAAAAACATCTACTGGATTTAGTGCTCATGGAGCAACCCTTGAAGCAGTAAAGATTATGAAGGATAATATCTCTAATGACAAAAAAATAAAAGCTTCTGGTGGAATAAGAGACTATAAAACGGCCAAGTCTTATATCGATTTAGGAGTAAGTCGGTTAGGTGTATCAGCTGGAATAGAAATAATGGAAGAATTTAAAAAACAACTATAATGAGTGTTCACATCAATGCCAATCAAGGTGATATATCAGAGAAAATATTGCTACCGGGAGATCCTTTAAGAGCAAAATGGATTGCTGAACATTTTTTAGAAGATACTGTATGTTATAATACCACAAGAAATATGTTGGGTTATACAGGCTTTTATAAAAAGCAAAGAATTTCTGTTCAGGGTACAGGTATGGGTATGCCTTCTGCGAGCATTTATGCCAACGAATTGATTAATGAATTTGGAGTAAAAGAACTCATAAGAGTTGGCACTGCAGGTGGTCTTCAGCCTGACTTACAATTAAGAGATGTAGTCATTGCCATGAGTGCATCTTACAACTCGGGCATGTATAAACATGTCTTTCATCAAGATTCTTTTTCGCCAACTGCGAGTTTTGAACTGTTTCAAAAAGCGGTTGATATTTCAAGAGCAAAAGCCATAAGCTTCCGTGCAGGAAATGTGTTGTCATCAGACACCTTTTATTATGATGATAAGTCTTACTATGAATTATGGACATCCTACAAAACACTTTGTGTCGAAATGGAATGTGCAGCACTTTACACCTTGGCTGCTAAGCACAATGTGAAAGCTTTGGGAATCATGACTATTTCCGATTCGGTGGTTAATGGGACAAGTTTAGATTCAGAATTGCGTGAAAGATCCTTTGGAGAAATGGTAGAGATTGCTCTTGAGGTTTTTGTTTCATGAGTTTTCATGCTGAAGAAGAATTAAGTAATCAGTATTTGGGCTTTACACAAATGCCAACTATTTTTTTGGATGAAAAACTTCTTCTCACCAAACAATTTGATACAAACTCTCAAAATGCGATGTTGTTAACATCTAGCGACGTTGCACTAATCAATAAACACATCTATCTCGGAAAGCGTGCAGAGTATTTCATGCTTAACTATTTAAGGCAACAAGAGCAGTTTTCGAATGTCATGCACAGCATTCAAATTCAAGATGATAAAACTACTTTAGGCGAAATTGATTTTCTGTTTTTTGATGAAACTAATCAAAAATGGATTCATTTGGAATTGGTAACAAAATTTTATATCTACAATTCTGGTGAAATTGTTGAAAACTACAGGCACTGGATTGGTCCTAATTTAAAAGATAAATTTGAGTATAAACTTAAAAAACTTAAACATCATCAATTACAATTACTTAATTTGCCAGAAGCCAAAACAAAACTGAATGAACTAGAAATTGATGTCAAATCCGTTTTAACAAAAGTTTGTTTTAAAGCGAAACTTTTTTTACCATTCAATCTCAAAGGTTTTCAGCAACAAGTTACTAATCCAAAATGTGTTTCTGGGATGTTTTTCAATTTAGAATACTTTAAATCTTTTCAATTTAAAAACTATTTTTATTTAGTGCCACAAAAATTAGATTGGGTGTCTGTACCTATGAACCAATTGCAATGGTACGATTTTCAAAAAGCTTTAAGGATTTTATCTACTTCAATCAAAGAAAAGCGCAGCTGTTTGTTATGGCGCAAAAATAACAACGGTGTGTATTTTGAAGATTTTGTAGTTTGGTGGTAGATGGAGTTGATAGTTATAAGTCTTTAGATTTTAGTCGTTAGTGGGTTGACCTTTGACCTTTGACCTTTGACCTTCCCTAAATAGCGTTGAACGTTTTGGTTATTATTCTTCATTATATTGTAAGTATCCGATATTTGAATCGTATTTGAAGTTGAAATCGATTTAAACAACTAATTTTTTGAAA
>JAUIFC010000259.1 GCA_030429455.1 Bacteroidia bacterium
ATCTTCGATCAAGTCTTTAATATCTGGCATTCCTTTGCTGTCCTGAATTTCTTTAAATGTAATCCATTCGATAACATACTGCTGAGCATTTGACCAACTACAATTTAGTAAATTCTTGATCGTGTTTGTAATCTCCGTCATTAAAATTGGTGTGTCTGACTCAGGTGAAAAGATGTTTACTTTTCCGCGTTTTTCACACACATGTATAGAAAGTAAAAAGTTTACAAGTTCACTCTTTCCAGATTGCGGGAATCCTGTAACCAACAACAACATACCCCAGAACATGTTAAAGTGCGGATCTAAAGATTTAATCCCTGAATTGATAGGGTTTATGTAATCACCGTTTAATATAGCTGTAATATCATCCTTGTGGTCTTCTATGCTTTTATTCTGAAACGCCAAATTAGCGTTTAGATTTATATGCTCTTTTTTGAAATAATCAAAGTCGTTCATTGTCTTGTAGTTTTCTTTCTAATGCTCTCAGATCGTTTAAAATGTCATCTGGTATGTTTCCCTTAACCGACTTAATAAAGTTGTTCAGATGGTCGTTTAATACCCTTAACGTGTAAAATACTTCTTTATTAGCTGCGTGCTGTTTGTAAAGATTCACATGTTCTTTAGCATTTGCCATTATCCATCCGTTCTTATATTGATCTATTTTATTAATCAGGTAGTTCATTAATGCTTTATCTACTGCTGCTGTCTTTTGACTTTTGTATTCTAGACCTTTTTCAAAGTTTTTCATTTGCTCACAATAGAATATACTATTGAAGTCGTTTTCTATTGCTTCTCTAATCTTAGCGTCTTCCATCAGTAATATCTTAATTTAGATTTTTCTTCTGGTAGGTAGTTAATTGTGTTTGTTAGGCTACTCTTCCAGTTCTTTATTTTTTTGTTTTTACCGTTTACCCATCCTGCATCCTTCCATGCTTCATATTTGAGTCTTACTGCTTCTAATGATACATTGGGTTTCTTTTCTTTTGCGTGTTGGATAAACTCTTCTAGTGTAGGTATTTCTCTATTTTGTTTTTCTTCTTCTTTTATCTTCTCTTCTCTTATCTTCTCTTCTCTTATGGCATCACTTTCGCTTTGCGAATTTAATGCGGTCGCATTGCGGTCGCTTGTTTTCTTTGTTTTTCTGCGTTTTTCCCATCCTGCACGTGCATTTTTTCGGTTTTGTTCACTTTTATCTTCAAATTCAGATAGCTGTTCATTAAGAAATTCGATACAAATTAACCCATCTATTACTGTGATTATTTCTTCCTCGCAAAGCGGATTTAATGCGGTCGCATTGCCATTGCATAACTTTTGCAAAGCAAGTTTATACGGTAGATTTCCAAGCCTTGACCAGTACATCGAACAGAGGTCTATGAATAATCCCTTATCCTCTCGGGTTAACATCTGAATGTTTCCATTCTCCCATTGGTTCGGCTCAAATTTAAAATATGGTAGTTCCTTAGCCATTGTATTTATCAGATTTACGATTATTACATTTTTGACATAAAGATTGCTTATTTGAAATAACATCTTCACCACCTTTTGAAAGTGGTTTTATATGATCAATTTCCAAATACATTTCACCATTATGAATTGCTCTTTTTCCATCCCAATCAACAGGAACGTCAAACTTTAACCCACAATAAACGCATTGAAAATTTGATAAGGTGTAAACTACCTTTCTGTGAAGTTTATTTTTGTTTTTCATTGGTTGTCATTATGTAGTGGTTGTCATTAAAAGAGGGGGCAACCCGACAACCTTAGGCTTTCAATGGGTAGCAACTCCACATCTAGCCCCTCTCTGCAAATATACTAATTTAATTGTTTTTGATACTCCTTGTCTGTCATTATTTGATCGTCTACTACTGCGTGAAGTATAAAATCAATAAATTATTCACGTGGTTTCCATTTTTTGCAAAAGTTGCTGCAATCGAGTATTCGTTTATGTTTTTGCCAAAATTTAAGGTAATATGAATACAAATATTAGTCGTATATTTACATATAATAAAACGGAAAAGACATGACAACTTACGAATACACAGGAGCAACATTAAAATTTAAAACAGCAGATACAACTTTTGAAATGATTGTTAAGCAGGCAAAAGGGTATTCTTGTAAATCTTCTGAATATGTTGTTTTAATTAATCAAACAACTAAAGTAAATGATATTGAAGGTTGTGAGGATTGCGAAGATTTCAAATGTACATTTAAATGCGTTTGTTTGACTTCACCAACAGAGCATTCAGCCTTACATTTTGCTGGAAAAAAGTATATTAAAAACTGGAACCCAAATCATAGAATAGGAAAAGATTATCCATTAAATAATACAAAATGAGACGATTTGCAAAATGGCTAGCTACAGTCACTGGGGCTAGCCAAGATATTCAAAGAGAAACATTAAAACAGGCGGGTGATTATATGTATGATTACCATTATTGGTTAGGTAAATCTCCTGAATGTCAAACTTTATTGAAGTACTATTCAGATGTTTTCAAAAGAGGGAATACTACACTTATTGGTTATCAACACGAAGTACTTAGGTCTAAAATATATGGTATTGAACCAATGAGTGAAAAAGATTTTGAATTAAAACAACACGGATTTTAATGCAACGTCAATCAATCATAGTACTCATAAAAAAGTCATTCAATGAGACTAAATCCGAAGAAATAACGGAAGTAGAAGTGACAGAACAGGTGGAAGCATGGGGGAGCTTGAAAGAAGCATGCCAAAAACATGGATGGAGTTACAACACAGTAAGCCGGAAAAAACTACCCGTACAATACAAAGATTGGCTAATACACAGATGTCCGTTTCGTGCGCTCTACTCGCAGGAGGGTAGGGAGAAATAACTGGAAGATAACACACGATAAAAAACATGGCTCGAAAGATTATCATCTCCGCAGGTGGACACTCCTACGCTTGCCACGTTTTTTATCTTTGTCATTGTAGCCAATACTACGTCAGTGCTATATTGAAAACTCATGCACACCATTCAAAAAATTATCAATATGCTTAAACTCAATGCCTGCTCTTTTTGCACATTCTTCATCTTCTGGTCTATCCCCTACAAACAAACTTTTATCCCAATCAACTACATATCCATTTTGCCACGCTTCACTTTCCATCAAAGCCAGCATTCCAATATCAGGCTTCCTGAGTAGAGACCTATGGTTGTATGGTTCAATAGTGCCTTTGCCATCGTGGTAGCAAAATTTCACAATATGAAATGGGTTTTGATTAAATAACTTAAGGGTTGCTTCCATTTCGTTTTCAATTTCTAAAGGCAATTTAAAACCGTGGGCAACTCCTGCTTGATTTGATATTCCTAAAATTAGATAACCCATTTCACGATAACGCCAAATCAGTTTTTCAATATTTGGCATCAATTCAATGTCTTGAAAGTTTTTGATAAAAGTTTCTCCTGACTTACTTCTCCTGATTGTTCCATCAAAATCAAGGCAAAGAGCAGGTTTTACTTGGTGTAGTTCTGATAAATTTTTTACTTTTTCCATTTTTATAAAGTTATTAGTTAACATTCCGTACTGGCTACAACACACGCTATAGCCCATACCCTTCGGGATACGTGCCATAGCTACATCGTTAGCGTTAAGAACGTTACACTACGAGTCAACCAGATTTGTTTTCATTGATTGTTTGAATGGAGTTGCACCCTTTAAAATGGTAATTCGTTAGTTGTTTCGTTTTTAGTCTCACTTGATTGCCGTGATCCGATGAAATTCATTTGTCCTACATACTCCTGTAGGACTATTTCAGTAGCATATCGGGTTATTCCGTCTTCCTCCCATGATCTGGTTTTTAGTTTTCCCTCTAGGTACACCTCAGAGCCTTTCTGAAGGTACTTCTCCACTAGCTCTGCCTTCTTACCCCACACTACAACTCTGTGCCATTCTGTGGCTTCTTTCTTCTCGCCTGTTTCTTTATCGTACCATACATCAGAAGTGGCTAAAGAAAAGTTTGCAACCTTACTATCATTTTGTAATGTTTTGATCTCAGGATCATTTCCCAATCGCCCAATTAATATTACTTT
>JAUIFC010000260.1 GCA_030429455.1 Bacteroidia bacterium
GTTATTGATTGACTCTTCTCTAATACAAACACCTCAGGTTCAACCAGATTTGTATTTTTCAAATGCTTGCGCATTATATTTTTGTCAGTAGTAGCATTAATTGTTTCAACGGAATTATATAAAAGATTATGTCTTTGGGCTATGTGCGCAGCTACCTTATTTCCAATCTCAGTAACTGGACTTATTATAACATCAAACTTTTGATTTGTAAAATACAAATCAACCTCATTTGTATTTGAGATGTCTAGAGCTCTAAAGGTTATATTATTCCAACTAGCAAGATAGCATTCTGGGTTCCTATCTAGAACATGCACATCAAAACCACAGTCCAGAGCCACTCGCACAAAATCGCTTTGCAAATAGCTTCCGCCTAAGACTAACACAGTTTTACAAATCATAGATGCTCACTTTATCAATTTAACCTCATTAAACTTTAACACCTTTCCATAATCCACCTTTAAACCTATCGGAACTGCATCATAAATAAAAACAGAACCATCAATGTTCCATTCCTCGAGAGGCTCGGCTATTTCTACTGAGCTAACCTGATAAGATTTATCCTTATAAGAAAAAATACCGCCTCCATACCTTGACTGCGCTCTAATAATGTTCAAAATTTCTGATGGGGAACTATCCTTGGTAAAAGTTTTATCACCTTCTGATACAGGCGGATAATATGCTCCTCCTTGGTTTTTTACACCAAAATCATTTCCATTAAGAGCAGAAATCAAGGTGGGTAAAAGTGACTTTACGGCAGCAGGGTACTTCAGAAATAGGTCGTTTTCATTCTCCTTGAAACCGTACGGAATTCTTTCTATTCCCAAAATTTTACCTGCATCAATTTCAGGTGTTACTTCATGAAGGGTTAATCCAATAGTCTGTTCTCCAGCTACAGTTGCAAAAAAGGTTGGGTGACGCCCTTTGAAATCAGGTAAAGCCCCAGGATGAAAGTTGTAAGCGTTTATTTTCTCTAATAATGAGGCGGATAAAATTATCCCAAAGCCACAAATAACTAAAGCATCTAGATTTTTGAATTCTAAACATTTACTCTCCAATTCAGCTTTGTTACTTACCTCAATAATTGGAATTGATCTCAATAAAGCAAGATGCACCATTTCATTTGTCAAGGTGCCTTTTTGCAGTACTATCCCTACAACTTCAAGGTTTTCATCTATGATAAGCTCATCAGCAACGGAAGGCAAATTCCCACAATACACAATTCGTTTCAAAGCCATTCTTCAATTTTTCTTTTTATATTTATCCATCCAGAACCAAAATTAGTGTTGTTAGTTATTGGTAAATCTGATTCGATTCGAGTCTTTATTGTTCGTAATGAGTCGATGGTTAAGGCATTGAAATTGCCTAGCCCCCATATTACATTCTGGCTCATTAGCTTTTTATACACAATCCTCTGGTTTTCAACAAAATAACCAGCCATCATAATTAACCCTGAAGCTAAACCTTCAAGGTAGAGGGTGCTAAGAGGAAAAACAGCGATGTCACATTTTCTGAAGAGCTTAGACACCTCATCTGCGTCCATTACATCACAGATTTTATTGAAACTATTCAAATTACTATGAACTATTTTATTTGGACCCGCTATGATATACTTGAATGTGTTCGGAAAAGCAACATTTAACTTGTTTACCAATTCGTTTAGAGCATCTCCTGAATTAGACATCCCCAAAGACACAACCATATTATTCAATTCCTTTACTTGTCTTTCACTTTGATTCTCAATAAATTGAGGTCTCAACATACAATAATCCGAACCTAGAAACAGCTTTGTTTCTTCTCCGATTTGAAAATCGCTGCGGGTATAACCAGGTGTATGGTTAATTACGATGTCTGCATTACTTAAATTTACATGTTGCATATCATCGATATAGATTATTTTACTACCTCTTTCTTTCAAGTTGAATAATACATCCTCTTTAAATGTATATCCATCAATAACTACAATATCCCCATTGATAATTTGCTTGTAAACAAGTTCTTTGTAAGGGTACAATTCAATATTATACCCTAAACTTTCAAGGTAGCTCAAAGCTCCTTTATCTTCTTCTAACAAAATGAACCTGATTCGAATAGGAAGTTCGTTGAGGAATCTGGCAATTGAAATAAGCCTCATAATATGCCCCATTCCCTTTTTATCCCCTCCTTCTCCCCACAGAGATAGTACAGGCTTTATAGAAGCTTTCATTTAAAGCCAAAAGTTGCTAAAAAACTAGTCATCAAGCGCCTTTATAAAGTCTTTTAGTTTGGTTAGAAAATTATTTCTATTTAATTGGTTGTAAACTCGAATTCATTTAGAGTCAACCTTTACTTATTATATATCATACGTCACAACTTCAAAGAACTAATCCAGCTTTTCCTTACTAGATGCTTTAGCTGGGTATAAACTATAAATCTGCTCATTACGCCATTGCATGATTGAGTAGCGGTCTTCATGGCGGATGGGGACTAATTTATAGTCACCAGATTCAAAGACTTGTTGATTAAGACACCTGTACTTTCGTTCAGCCAAGATTATTTGATTTTTGTGACTTTATTAAGGGTGTCAATCAGTTGTTGATCGGTTTTATATTTTAATCCGATATGGCTATTCATATTGGCGATTTCCGGATTAGCATCCAAATACTGGAAAATCTCCTTTGTTGTTCCAATTTCTTTTTTCTCCAATAAATGTTGTTCCAGCGCATTGAATAAATCCAAATCTTCCTGATAGTCGAGCGTTAATCGATAATCACGCACCAAGTCCTCCGGCAAATTCACAATATTTACCTTAAAGTGCTCCTTATTATTTTGAAAATACCAGGTCATGTATTCCGAGTAGTCCGCATTGGGAAAGTGTTTCTTCACTTCCTCTAATGCTTGTACATTGATAATCTCAGGCGCGGTTCCTACCGAGAAACTCCTTGCGGCTGTGTAATCAGCACCACTTTCAAAATGTGATTGAAGTAAAATCTCTGTGATTTCCGCAGAAACGTAAGGCATATCGGCCGTTACTCTAATAACTACGTCAAAATTGTATTTCCGTGTTACATCCAAATAACGTTGGATTACATCATCAGGATGACCTCGGTGGAAAATTACTTGTGGAGCATAAGTGAAATTCGCCAGCTCTGCGTCTTCCTCAGTCGTACTCGTAGCTAGCACAGTAAAATGGGTGTGTGGTAAGCGCAAGCAGCTTTGGATACATTTTTCAACCGAAGAAATAGAACCAATCGGTAAAACAGCCTTACGCTTTAAGCGAGAAGACTTTAATCTTCCAGCAATGATTGTCCCAATCACTGCTTGTTTAAAATCCTCTCTTTGAAAAGTATTTCCCGTTTGTACCGTATGAGCAAGAATATACCGTTGTTTCTTTAGTTCATTTATTTCAGCCACAGACAAGCCGGGTTGACCACTGCGTTTAAACAGAAGATCGGTTCTTGCTGATATCCCTTGACCTGCCTGTTTTGTCACTGACGCAATAGGCTTTTGTATGCTGTTCTGTAAGTAGATTTTCTCTTTTTCATTGATGAACTCTTTCTGTAAAAGCGGTTGATAAGCATTTACTTTATTCACCAAATCTCGGTACCGGTTCACTTTAATTGAGGAAAAGTGATCATACTTTGTTTCAAGCGTACTATGCATCACATGTTTTTCCAAATAGTCAGCGCCCAGCATACTCGCTACAAGTGGAAGGGTTACTGCGTCATCAAGCGTACCTTCGGTGTGATCTGCAAATACTATGGCGTGGTCAAAATACTTTTTCAGTATCGCAATCTTATTCAATCCACTGTCTGCCAATTGAGTAGGATAAGCTTGAAAGCCTACTTCCAGGAGAATTTCCTGAGGGTCAATTTGTTTCTGCAGTGCCGCTAATCTTTCTCCAATAGCTTCTAACTCAATGGCGCTAATGTTCACAATTAACTTCAGATCCGTGCAATCAATTTCTTCTAAAGCACTTATTACTTGCTCATTATAAAGTATTGAAGCCTGTAGCTTAATACCATATATCTGATTTAGATTTTCTTTCA